>JBDKGG010000035.1:0-14362 GCA_039798325.1 Bacteroidota bacterium | reverse complement strand
ATCAAATCAAAAAACTGCCCGTGGTTTTTGGAGAGGTCGATATTTTGAAAACCATCGCCTTGCTTCCTGGTGTGCAAAGTGCCGGAGAAGGCAACACCGGATTCTATGTTCGCGGTGGGGGTATCGATCAAAATTTGATTTTGTTGGACAATGCCACCGTTTACAATGCTTCTCACTTGTTTGGATTTTTCTCGGTTTTCAATGCCGATGCGGTGAAGAATATCGAACTATTCAAAGGTGGCGTTCCCTCAGGATATGGAGGTCGCCTCTCCAGTGTCTTGGACATCTCATTGCGCGATGGCAACTACAAAGAGTTTCATGGCACAGGTGGTGTCGGCACCATAGCCTCAAGGTTTACCGCTGAAGGCCCCATCAAGAAAGACACCTCATCTTTCATCATATCGGGACGAAGAACCTACATTGATTTCCTACTGAAACCCTTGATCAATAGCCGCCCCAATATCCAAGGAACGGGTTATTACTTCTATGATCTAAATGCCAAATTCAATTACAAATTAGGACCCAAAGATTGGATTTCTTTGAGCGCCTACTTGGGAAGAGATGTGTTTAGCTTCAACAGCGCAAAGGCCGGTTTTTCGACCAAAATTCCATGGGGAAATGCCACCAGTACTTTCCGTTGGAACCACGTGTTTAATCCCAAACTCTTCATGAACACCATGTTTTACTTCACAGACTATTCTTTCAGCTTTGAAGGTGGTCAAGAAGAATTTGTATTTGGTTTAAAAAGTGGGATCCGGGATTATGGTTCTAAAATACAATTCAGTTATTTCCCCAATCCCAACCACAAAGTCAAATGGGGAGTGGATTACACCTATCACATTTTTACACCCAATAACACCTATGCCAGCAGTGGAGATACGCAGTTTAATCTGGACAATAGCAGCCGCCTGAACTCTCATGAAAGTGCTGTTTATTTTCAGGATGAATGGGATATCAATGAAAAGATCAAGGTGAATTTGGGAGTGCGTCAAAGTTATTTTCTGCACACGGGTTCTTTTACCCGGTACATCTACCCTGCTTCTACCGGGCTATTGGGCGCGGGATCTCCTCAATTGGTCCAATATGGCAACGGAGAAAAAGTGGCTGACTATTGGGGATTTGAACCACGTCTTTCTGGCCGCTATCTCATCAAGGAAGGCTCGAGCATTAAGGCTGGATACAACCGAAACTTTCAGTATGTCCATTTGAACAGCTTCTCTCCTACCTCTCTGCCCACCGACGTTTGGTTGCCCAGTACCGATCGACTGCACCCTCAATTCTCTGACCAATATAGCGTGGGCTATTTCCGGGATTTTCGAGAGAACAAATGGGAAAGCAGTGTTGAAATATATTACAAAGACATGTTCAATGTCTCAGAATATAAAGAAGGTGCTGACCCTTCGCAAACCGTCAATGACAACATTGATAACCTTCTGTGGTTTGGTAAAGGATGGAGCTATGGTGCTGAATTCTTTTTAAAAAGAAACGCTGGCGACCTTACCGGATGGATTGGATACACCTGGGCCAAAACCATGCGTCAATTTGATGAAATCAATGAAGGAAGACCTTTCCCGTCCAGATGGGACAGAAGGCATGACTTTAATTTTGTCATGAATTACAAAATCAATGAAAGGGCCGATATCGGATTTGTCTTTGTTTATGCTACCGGAAATGCCATTACCTTACCCCTATCTCGCTATTTCTATCAAGGCAACGTCATCGATGTTTATGGAGATAGAAATAGTTTCAGGATGGCCCCTTACCACCGCGCAGACATTTCTTTGAATTTGATTTCCAAGAAAAGCATTCAGCGAAAAGAAATGGCGAGGCTCAATCCCCAACTAAAAAAACGTGTTTTCGTGTCCAGCTGGAATTTCAGCATTTACAATTTGTACAATCGCAGAAACCCCTATTTCATATATTTCGCTGCTGAAGGCAATTTCAGTCAAGGATCGTTTCAAACCAAGGCCTATCAGGTGAGTTTGTTTCCCATCCTTCCAAGCGTAACCTGGAACTTTGAATTTTAATGAAAGCGCTCGCCTACCTCAATAAATATTTGTGGAAATACCGTGGACGCATGTTTGCTGGTTTTGTCTTCATCGTATTAACCAACGTATTCAACGTTTATGCTCCACAGATTATAGGTGAAGGCATCGATTTTGTGGCCACCATCATTCGAGAGCAAGCCAACTTCCCCAACAAAGATGTCCGCATTACTACTCCGCAATCCCTACATTGGATTAGCGCGCTAACAGGTTGGGGAGATCAACTCACATTGAACGCCAGCAATTGGAAAGACACTTGCCTGTATATCGGGATTCTTCTCTCATTGGGCTACATCGTGGTGTATTTAATCAAAGGGATTTTCTTGTTCTACCAAAGACAAAGTCTCATTGTGATGTCGCGTCATATTGAGTATGATTTGAAAAATGAAATTTACCAGCAATACCAGAAGCTCGATGTTTCTTTTTATCGTCAAAACAGAACCGGTGATTTGATGAACCGCATCAGTGAAGACGTCAACCGCGTGCGCATGTATCTCGGTCCTGCTGTCATGTACACCATCAACCTTGTGGTTTTGATCATTCTTTGTGCGGGTGTCATGTGGAACATCGACGCCACTTTAACTTTGTATACACTGGGTCCGATGCCCATCATGATGATTGGAATTTTCTATGTCAGCACCATCATCAACCGAAGAACTGAAAAGGTTCAAAAACAACAAAGCAAACTGACCACAATCGTACAGGAAACATTTAGTGGGATTAGGGTCATTAAATCTTTTCGAAAAGAAGAAAAACTTGGTCAAGATTTTCAAACAGAAAGCGACATCTACAAAGGTCTTCAAATGAAATTGGTGAAGTCCGATGCATTGTTTATGCCGGTCATTAGCATATTGGTTGGTCTAAGCACAATACTCACCATCTACATCGGAGCCACCCAAGTTGAGAAAGGAGTCATCACAATAGGCACCATCGTTCAATTTGTATTTTATGTCAATCAACTCACCTGGCCTTTTGCCAGTGTAGGATGGGTGACAAGTTTAGTGCGAAAGGCAGAAGCAAGCCAAACGCGAATCAATGAGTTCTTGAATGCCCAACCCATTATTCAGAATCACCCTACCCAAGAAATCGACATTCAAGGAAATATCCAATGGAACAACGTTTCTTATACTTATCCAGATACGGGAATCAAAGCATTGAAAAATGTAAGCTTTGAACTGAAAGCAGGTCAGTCCTTGGGCATCATCGGCAAAACAGGCTCAGGAAAATCGACCCTTTTTCAATTGATGACAAGAAACTTTGACCCCACTGGAGGAGTCATTTCTTTTGAGAACACTCCCTTGACACAAGTTGATCTGCACCAAGTCCGCAAAGCCATTGGTTGGGTCCCCCAAGAAGTGTTTTTGTTTTCTGATACCATTCGACACAACATCCTTTTCGGCAATGAAAAATCATCCGACGAAGCCATGCAATCTGCAGCGGAAGATGCCGGTGTGCTCAATGACATTCTTCAATTTCCACAGCAATGGGATACGATATTGGGTGAACGAGGCATCAACATCAGCGGAGGGCAAAAACAACGCATTTCCATTGCCCGTGCGTTCATTACCGAGCCGCAAATTCTATTATTGGACGACTGCTTGTCCGCAGTAGATACCGCCACCGAGGAAAAAATTCTTCAAGGCATCAAAAGAAGAATGCACAACAGAACCACCCTAATCATTTCCCATCGCGTTTCATCCATCCAACATTGCGATTTGATTTTGGTGCTGGACAATGGGCAAGTGCACGAGTCAGGAACCCATGACGATTTAATGGAAAAAAAAGGGTTGTATCACCATTTCTATCAAATGCAACACGAGCAAGAAGCCAGTTCTTGATGCGTATCAAATGATATACTGACAACCGTCACCCTTTTTATTCCTAGTCCGCCGCATCTTCGCCACTTAATTGTAGAAGAAGTCATGCGCATAATGATAGACATCCAACCCGACACCACGCTGAATGAGCTCAAGCATGCGTTTGCTCAACATTTCCCTTACTTGAAATGGGAGTTCTTTCATCACTCGCACCAGCACCAAGAGGGATCTCACAAAAAGGACATGATCCAGGACAATCCTCTTTTGCAAAAAATATCCCATCACATTCAACAACATCACATTGAATTCCATGACACCACTTCTGTTCAAGATGTAGAACAATTGATTTGGGATGCTTTCGGTCTTTCTGTTCAAGTCTTTAGAAAAAGTGGGAATCTTTGGTTGGAAACCACTGTCACCGATCAATGGACACTGGCCTATCAAAACGAACAAGGCCGTGAGCTGAGCGCCCAGTTTGACCGCAAGAAATAATCGTCCATGAATTGTTTCCACTGCGGCGAAAATATCAGTGGCCCTGTTGTTGAATATGACAACCATCATTTCTGCTGTCATGGGTGTCAATCGGTGTACATGTTACTCGAGCAAAATCAAATGTGCTCATACTATGACAACCCAATTCGCAAACTGAGCAAGGCGCCAACTATTGAGAAATATAGTTTCTTAGAAAATCCAGAAATAGCTGCACAATACATTCAATTCAGCTCACCAGAAAAAAATCTAATTCAATTCAGGAGCCCGTACATACAATGCGCTTCTTGTGTTTATCTCTTAGAAAAACTGCATCTACTGCACGGGGGCGTGATCGAAAGCAGGGTCAACTTCTCGCAACAGTTGATCACCATTCAATACCAGCCTCAATTGATTTCACTCAGAACGCTGGTGGAGTGGCTAACACACCTTGGTTACGAGCCTGTCTTGGATCATGAAAAAGCAGACAATTCAATCTGGAAAAAAATGCAAAGGGAATATTGGATGGCCATTGCGATCAGTGGCTTTTGCTTTGCCAACATCATGCTTTTGAGCTTCCCAGAATACCTGCACTTGGATATGGAAGATGCAAAATCCATGACGATGCTTTTTAGATGGATCAATGTGCTATTGTCATTGCCTGCGCTGTTTATTGGTGGAAGAACTTTCTTTCGCAAAACCATTCAAGGAATCAGAGCCAAAACCCTTCCCATTGATGCACCACTGGTACTGAGTTTACTTTTAACTTTTACCCGATCCCTCTATGAAATAGCTTCAGGCACCGGTGCTGGCTACCTTGACTCCATGACAGGCATTATCTTTTTTATGCTTATTGGAAGATACATTCAAGAATTGACCCAACAACGTTTGCATTTCCAACGCACCTATAAATCTTTCTTTCCCATCAGTGCCTTGCGCATCCAAGCTGATTCAGAGGAGTGGATTCCATTGCAAAAAATCCAAATCGGTGATTCGCTTAAAATTCACTCCAACGAGATGGTCCCTTGCGATGGAACATTAACGAGTGAACATGCGCTGATCGACTATTCCTTTGTCACTGGAGAATCAAAACCTCAAGCACTTAAAGAAGGAGATAAATTGTTTGCTGGAGGAAGGCAAGTTGGTGGAACGTTCAGCATGGTTTCCACTCAAAAGGTTGAACACAGTTATCTCATCCATTTATGGAATGACCAACCATCTGAAAAACGTGATTCGATAGGAACTTGGGTCGATCGATGGGCCAGCCACTTCACCCTTTTTCTATTGGGCATCACTGCCCTATCATTTGTCTATTGGTGTAAAATTGATTTGGATCGCGGTCTTCACGCAGCCACCACCATTCTCATTGTAGCCTGCCCTTGTGCGTTGCTTCTTTCTTCGGCCTTTACACAAGGAGCGGCATTGTATCAACTCAGCAAAATGGGTTGCCATGTAAAAAACGCTCGAGTATTGGACCAATTGGCTGCAGCAACAGCCATTGCGTGGGACAAGACGGGAACATTAACCACCAAAGATGTTCAAGTAGAATGGTTGCAAAAACCCTCGGAAAATCATCTTGCCGCCATCTGCATTTTGGCCCGTCAATCTACTCACCCCATTAGTCAGTCATTGTACAAGAAGACAAAAAACCATTTTCAAGAAATTCCTATTCAACAATTCAACGACGCGCCTGGACAAGGAATTTCTGCCGTGATAGAGGGAAGGCTTTACAAGATTGGACATGCACAATGGGTTGGTTTGGATCATCCCATCGCAGCCAATGCTTTTATCAGTTGTTCAGGAGAAATCATTGGTGCTATTGCCCTCAACCATCCCATTCGAAAAGGGATGAAAGGTGTTCTTACACAATTGCAAAGTACATTCAAACAATCCGTCATCAGCGGTGACCCACTGAAAACCGCTCCTGAGATTCTAGCCATACTCCCTGAAGCATGCCATGCCTTTCATGGCCTTAGTCCGCATCAGAAAAAAAGTCATATTGTGCAAATGCAAGAACAACATGAAATCGTGGTGATGATAGGCGATGGTTTAAATGACGCAGGAGCCTTATCCAGCGCAGATGTTGGGATTGCGATTACAGAAGACGCGTTTGGTTTCTCCCCTTCTTGCGACATTATTCTTGAGGGAAAACATCTCCACCAATTGCCGGAAATCATCCGTTATGCCAAAGCACAACAGCACATTGTTCGTTGGAGTTTTGGCATCAGTTTGTTGTACAACATCATAGGATTGAGCATTGCGGTTCAAGGACAAATGCATCCACTCATTGCAGCTGTATTGATGCCCACATCCAGCATCAACATAATGGCTTTTACCTCATGCATGGCGTATTGGAAACGCCCCAATCATTAGGGTTCTCTTGATTACTCCTATATTTGTGTCATGTTGGATCAAGAACTCAAAATCAGCCCCTCTCCTACCTTGGATGTTTGGGCAAAAATCATCCTGGGAGCATTGGTCATGGGATTATTTTATTTCATACCCAATCGCTGGGAAGGATTACCCATTCTCCCATTTGAATGGGCCGGCATCACACTGGTAGCCCTTACCCTGAATTGGCGCAAAGCTTTGGCCTCCTTGCTCATTTTTCAATTAACGATTTTATTGATGGCCATTTTTATTCAAGGTTATTCCATCAAATCGTTGCTTTCACTGCCCGGAATGATGATGGCAGAAATTGCTGCGGTTGTTGTTGCTGCGCGATGCAATGAATGGAAAGAGGCGCATCTACCTTGGTGGAATTTTATGATTGCTGTGCTCTGTATGACCATCATTCTGGTGGGCTCCGCCTTTTGGATGAAAGCGCTGGGTGACCAAAACTGGACGCAACTTTTAAAGGCCATGTACACCGGAATTCTGATGCTTTCAGCATTTTTACTCATGCTGCAGCAATTGATTTGGAGATTGATTAAAGGAAGAGAATTTTACTACAAAAAGAAATGATTGACTACAAAATTCACAACGGCATTGCCACCATTACATTGAACCGACCTGATAAGTTCAATAGTTTCAATCGTCCCATGGCAGATGCTTTCAATGCCGCTTTGCAGGAAGCCAGCACAGATGAAAACATACGCTGTGTGGTGATTACAGGAGAAGGAAAAGCTTTCTGCGCAGGCCAAGACCTGCAAGAGGCCATTGATCCCAATGGACCTGGATTAAAAAAAATCATTGAAGATGGCTACAACCCTTCCATTTTGCGCATCACAGAAATGCCCAAACCGGTCATTGCCGCCGTTAATGGTGTAGCGGCTGGAGCTGGGGCGAACATTGCCTTGGCTTGTGATTTTGTCATTGCCAAACAAAGTGCCTCTTTCATTCAAGCTTTTTCTAAAATTGGGTTGATCCCCGACAGCGGCGGGACTTATTTCCTTCCCCGTCTCGTAGGCTATCAAAGAGCCATAGCCCAGATGATGTTGGGAGATAAAGTGACTGCTGATGAGGCCATGCAAATGGGCATGATTTATCAAAGTGTCGAGGATGATCAATTTTCAAATACGGTGGAAGCCTTGGCATCCAAGTTGTCTGATATGCCAACAAGAGCTTTGGCGCTTACCAAATTTGCGCTTCAAAAAAGCATGCAAGCTGATTTGCCCGCGCAACTCCAAAACGAACTCAACGGCCAACTAGAAGCGGGTTCTACTGCAGATCACAAAGAGGGTGTCCAAGCATTTTTAGAAAAAAGAAAAGCCGTTTTTCAAGGAAAGTAAATCATGTCGCAACATTGGATAAGCATTCAGGACGCTTTACCAGCTGATGGTCAGCGGGTATTGGTTTTTGTCCCCAATAACAAACACTTTCTGCCGGGGAAAAGTGGCGAATTTGAGATGCGTGAAGTCATGATCATGAAATTCTGTCAAGATTTCTATCCTCCAGAAAGTGAACGTGGAATAAAATATGGCGTTCACTTTTGGTCGGGTGAAGGCAACAGCAATTGCTTCTTTACTGCGGTAACCCAATGGATGCCTTTGCCTGAATAGTGGGGGTAAATGACCGAAGTGTACAACCAAGGATTTATCACTTGCCTTAATACTCCATTTTGACACTGTTGTTATCCATAACAACCGCTTCAATGGTATTTACCTGCTCTGCATCAAATGATTTACTCAACCGAATGTAATTATCCGTGTAGCCCATCATTCGTCCATCTTCATTCACACCCTCCCAAAGAACGGTCCTTTCTTGTTGTATAAAACCCTGGTAGAAAGCGCGCTTCTTCTTTTCAGACAACATTCTTAACTGCGCTGTGCGTTGTTGCCTTTTTTCGATGGGGACTACTTCTTGAATTCTCAGCGCCGTGGTATTGGCGCGTTCACTGTAGGTAAAGACATGCAAATAAGAAACCGGCAAGTTTTGAATAAATTCCATTGTATTTTGAAACAACGCGTCCGTCTCACCTGGGAATCCCGTAATCACATCTACACCAATGCATGCATCAGGGATCAGTCGCTTGATGATGGCTATGCGTGAGGAATAAAGATCCGTCCGGTACCTTCTGCGCATGGCGCGCAGGATCTCATCATCTCCGCTTTGTAGTGGAATGTGAAAATGCGGCATGAACTTATTTGATTGGGCCACAAATGCAATGATCTCTTCCGTCAGCAGATTGGGTTCAATACTGGAAATACGAAAGCGTTCAACACCTGACAGTGCATCCAAGGCCTTGATCAAATCCAAAAAAGTCTCTCCATTGGCCGTACCAAAATCTCCAATATTCACACCGGTCAAAACAATCTCCTTGGCCCCTTTCTCAATGGCCAATTCTGCTTGTTTCAATGTATCAGCAATGCTCGCGCTTCTTGACCTACCCCTTGCCAATGGTATGGTACAAAAAGCACAGAAATAATTGCACCCATCCTGCACCTTCAAAAAAGTTCGGGTTCGATCTCCCGATGAAAAGGAAGGAACAAATTCATTCACCTCCTTGATGTGTCCAACCACAATCTTTTGGCGTTCGTCGACTTTCTTCTGAATATGTTCTAGAATATTAAACTTCTCGTTGGCTCCCAATACAACACTCACCCCTTCAATTTGGGCAATCTCTTGCGGTTTCAATTGAGCATAACACCCCACAACAGCCACAAAGACATCTGGATTGGTTTTTATAGCGCGACGGACAATGTTGCGGCATTTTTGATCGGCCTGATCGGTAACGCTGCAGGTATTGATGACCAATACATCGGGATGTTCATTCATCTCCACTTTGGCATACCCCGCGCTGGTTAGGATTTTTGAAATCTCACTCGTTTCAGCAAAATTCAATTTACATCCCAAGGTATGAAATGCCACTTTAGGTCCTGCTGCGCTCATGGTATTTCTTTAATCCTACAATAGCCGCTGTACCTCCAACCACCATCACCAAAGCGATGACCATGGCTTGGGTCCACTTCATCCCCATAAACTCCACAAAATTGTTGACACGGATTTGCTCGATGAAAAAACGCTCAATGCCATTTAATACCAGATACAATGCGAAAATCACCCCGGGAATTTGAATCCGTTTGCGCAATGACCAAAGTGTGAAAAATATCAATGTGGCCAAAATGGTTTCGTACAAAGGAGTGGGAAATACCGGTATCTCCAGATGGGTTCCGTAACCGGGAAAAATCTCTCCTTGCTCAATGGGAGCCCCCATTCCCAAAACATTATTGGGATAATCATAGGACCATATCCAATCCGGCAAAAACTGCATCCAATTGGGCATCGGCGCAGGATTGTCAATGCCCCAATCTCCATCACCACTGGTTTGACAACCCATTCTACCAATTCCATATGCCAATATCATTCCCGGCGCAGCAGCATCCGACAAATGCAAAAGAGGTAGTTTCTTTTTCTTGGCATACATCAACACAACGATAGAGCCGACGATGATTCCGCCATAAATGGTCAAACCACTGGTAAAGTTTTCCAAAGATGGGTTGCTAAAGAAGACAACCAGCTCACTTGGATTTTCGAGCAAATGAAACAACTTAGCCCCGGACATCCCGGCAATGGCAGCCACAAAGGTGATGGATCCTACCATCAAATGAGCTGGCTCCTCAATCCATTGTTCCTTGGGTTGTGGCAATTGCGCCTTTTTATCTTCCCAATACTTCCAACCTCCCAATGCAATGGCCAATAACAATCCCAAAAGCGGATAACCATCGCCAGACATCAACGCCTTTTGCGCCATGCCATGCGCGAAAATCACCTCGCTATTGACAAAAAGAAATATCATCTTCCACCCCAAGAAAAATCCCAATACCGCATTCGTCAATATCTCACCCCATTGAGGACCTGAGCCAATAACTTGCTTGACACGCTGGGCAGGGAAAATCCCTTTTTGCTCCATGCGCTTCATTTCCATTTTCAGCAGAACACTGGCGGTCACAAAAGCAAGCGCAACAAAGAAACCAAAACTGTTGACCAATTTGAGGAAAGGCAAATCCAATCCAAACAAGTCTAGAAGGGCATGATAAAGCGTAGGGTACATAAGGCAAATATACGTTGCATCAGATTGCTGCAGAGAGGTCTTCCCACTCTTTCACGCAGCTCATCCCTTTGTTATCTGCATACCACTTGTGGATCAGGGTAATGAATGCTTCTTTCTCCAATCCTTCAGACTTCCATTGCACCACCATATTTTGCAAAGTTGCAGGTCTTGCACCCCATCTTGCGATAACCTCAAAGTCATCATTCAAGAATAAAAACAAAGGAACGGCGCGTGCACCATTGGTTAGGTATTGATCCATCAGCGCCAAATTCTCATCCCTCAAAACAATGCGCAATTCATGACCCTTGGCCAAGGACCACTTTTGCATATAGGGCAAAATTTGTGCACTGTCACCACACCAACCTTCTGTAATCACCAATATTTTTCGACCTTCCTTGGCAACAGACAACTCGGGCAAAACCCCGTGTTTGTCGATTCGATTCATCCGTTGTTCATTTAAAAGACTATAGGCCAACAAATCCGCAGATTGATTGGGACCGGTAACCCGATCTTGCGCATGCAAATCATGCATTAAAGTCCTAAATTCTGGGTAGGTGTAGGCCTTTTTCCAATAGGATGAGATGTCCAAATGATTCATTCCGCGAAAATGCGAAGATTTAATCTTGCGCTCCAAATCATTTTACACAGAAAAAACTTGACTTGATAAGTATTTCGTCTATATTTGTTTAACCCTACACAAGTAGGTTTTAATTTTTTTAATTTTTATTACATGAACATTTTTGTTTCAGGCTTGCCCTTCAGCCTTACTAGAGAAGAGTTAGAAAGTGCCTTCCAGGCATTTGGTAATGTAACCAGCGCACGCATCATCAAAGATCGTGATACTGGCCGTTCACGTGGTTTTGGTTTCGTAGAAATGGATAGCGATGACGCTGCTCATTCTGCCATCTCTGCATTGGATCAAAGCGAATTGAAAGGTCGCCGCATCAATGTGAAAATTGCTGAAGAGCGTGCTTCAAGATGATAATTCTTTACCCGTAACATTGAAAATCCGCTTTCGAGCGGATTTTTTTTTGATGTAAAATCAATTCATGACAAATGGAACCTCCAGATGAAAGTCTGGCACTTTGGCAATGAACAACTCTTTGGTTAATCCATGCTGCATCGTATAATACCCCGTCATTCTTCCTCGAGGACTCTTCAAATCACAGGCTGAGCTATAAACGAATGTTTCATTGGCAGCTATAAATGGCTGCTCACCCACTACACCTGCCCCCTCTACCTCACGGCAATGCCCCGAAGAATCAAAAATATCCCAAAAGCGCCGCGTCAATTGAATCGGAAATTCATTGGTATTGGTAATCGCGATCTCATAAGAAAAAACAAAACTATTGAGCACTGGACTCGATATACCTGGCTCATACTTGACCAAGACATCAATTTTTACTCCGGCTGTGGTGAGTGTCAACATAGAGCGAAGATAATTCATTTCCCCTATCACATTGTTGATAAGTCACGGAATTATTTGAAAAAGATAAGTTTCTTCAATCCCGTTCAATTCTAATTTTCGGTTGAATAAATTTAATCGGAAAATGAAGAAAATACTATGTCTCGCCATCCTGGCTTTTTCCATGGAAGTTACCGTGGCACAGACCAATAACATTCAAAAAGAACGACCCAAGTGCAAAGACAGCGACGCCGGTTTTGAATATGAGGCTGATCGTTTTGCCGACATTCGAATACTCCGTTATCGAATACCTTGCTTTGACCAACTCACGGTTAAACAAAAAACCTTTGTTTATTATCTCACCCAAGCGGGTTTGGCGGGCCGTGACATCATGTGGGCGCAAAATGGTCAATATAATCTGCCCATTCGCAATGTTTGCGAGAGTATCTATACCCGATTCCAAGGAGACAAATCTTCCAAAGATTGGTTGGCTTTTGAAACCTACCTCAAACAACTTTGGATGAGCAATGGCATTCATCATCATTATTCAAACATCAAACATCAACCGCAATTCTCGCTAGACTACTTTAATGAGCTTCTTGGCAAATGCCAGATAAAATGTGACGATGTATTGATCAAAGTAATGTTTGACCCTGATCGGGATTTGAGAAAAGTAGAGAAAGATGCGAGTAAAGGATTAATAGAAAACTCGGCAGTGAACTTTTATGGAGATGGCATAACTACCAAAGAAGCCATTGCTTTTTATGAAAGCAAAATGAAACCAGAAAACCGCACTCCATTGTCCTATGGCATCAATGCTGATTTGATAAAAGTCAATGGTCAACTTCAAGAAGACGTTTATCGGATTGGCGGCAAATATGGAGCTGCCCTAGAGCAGGTAGTGTATTGGTTAGAAAAAGCGGAAAGTGTAGCAGAGAATGACAAACAAGCAGTAGCCCTAAGAAAGCTCATTCTGTTCTACAAAACGGGTGATTTAAAGGCTTGGGATGATTTCAATATTCAATGGGCAAGAGCTACAGAAGGCGACATTGATTTCATTCATGGATTTGTGGAGGTATACAATGATCCTTTGGGCAACAGAGGCTCTTTTGAGGCCATCGTGGAAATCAACGATTTTGAGGCCAGTGAAAGGATGAAAACCATGATGGATCACGCCCAATGGTTTGAAGACAACAGCCCAACGGATAAAGCATTTAAAAAAGAAAAAGTTGTAGGCATTACCTACAAAGTGGTGAATGTCGCCGGAGAAGCTGGTGATGCCAACCCATCCACGCCCATCGGTGTCAACTTACCCAATGCCCAGTGGATTAGAACCATGCATGGTTCCAAGAGTGTGAGTTTGGGAAATATTGAAGATGCCAACAACAAGGCTGGAGGATCCGGAATCCTGAGGGAATTTGCATACGACGATGAGGAAATTGATCGCGCCATCAAGTTTGGTGAAGCCGCTGGTAAAATGCACACGGCAATGCACGAGGTGATTGGTCATGCCAGTGGAAAATTAAAAGAAGGTGTACCGCCTTCTTCTCAATCCTTGAAAGAATACGCCTCTACCATCGAAGAAGGGCGTGCTGATTTGGTTGCATTGTATTTTGTCATGGATCCCAAGTTGGTAGAATGGGGATTGATGCCCAGTCTTGAGGTCGGAAAAGCCGAATACGATGGTTATTTCAGAAATGGTCTTTTGGTACAACTTAGAAGATTAAAATTGGGTGAAGAGATTGAAGAAGCCCACATGAGAAACCGCGCATGGATTTGTGGATGGATCATGGAGCAAGCAGCTCAGGAAAGTGAGCCATGTGTTTTCACTGAAGTTCGTGATGGAAAGACGTATGTGAAAATCAGAAACTACGAACAAGTACGAAATCATGTCGGTCTTTTGCTTCAAGAAGTTCAACGCATTACATCAGAAGGCGACTATGACGCTGCGCGCGACCTAGCGGATCGATATGGAAAAAGAGTAGATCCCGCAATTCACGAGGAAATATTAACCCGCTCAGAGAAGTTGAATATTCCTCCCTATAACGGATTCATGAATCCAGTGTTAAAACCCATCACTGATGATAAAGGGAACATCAAAGATGTTCAGGTTACTTACATGGATAGTTTTGCC
>JBDKGG010000034.1:0-12747 GCA_039798325.1 Bacteroidota bacterium | reverse complement strand
GTCCCGCCAAGGCCACAATATCGGCCTCCTTTTGGTGCAATTTGGCGTTCAACACCTGATGCTCAATACTGCGCTGACGCAACATTCTGGAAAGCAACTCGGATACTTCAACGGTGGTGGTACCCACCAATACGGGTCGACCCTCCGCCTGCAGTGAAGCAACTTCGTCGATTACGGCATTGTATTTTTCACGCTTGGTTTTGTATACCTTATCGTTTTCGTCTCTTCGACTGATTGCACGATGGGTTGGAATCACCATCACATCCAATTTGTAGATGCTCCAGAATTCTCCGGCTTCCGTTTCTGCAGTACCGGTCATCCCAGCCAACTTGTTGTACATGCGGAAATAATTCTGCAAAGTCACTGTGGCATATGTTTGAGTAGCTGCTTCGACGCGAACATTTTCTTTGGCTTCAATGGCTTGGTGCAAGCCATCTGAATAACGGCGGCCATCCATGATACGACCCGTCTGCTCGTCTACGATTTTGACTTTGTTTTCCATGACAACATAGTCCACATCCTTTTCAAACAAGGCATAGGCTTTGAGCAATTGATTGATGGTGTGGATTCGGTCGCTCTTAATAGCGTAATCCCTTTGCAGGGCCTCAATGCGTTGTAATTTTTCCTCAGCCGTACCAGCGGTTTGTTCAATTACAGCCAACTCATGTCCCAAATCGGGAAGGACAAAAAACTTGTCGTCCTCCATGTTTTTGGAAAGCAATGAAATTCCTTTTTCTGTTAACTCGATTTGGTTGTTTTTTTCTTCAATAACAAAGTACAATTCAGCATCCACTGTGGGCATTTCGCGCTGATTGTCTTGTAGGTAGATGGATTCGGTTTTGAGCAATTGGGCTTTGATTCCGTCTTCGCTCAAGAATTTGATTAACGCTTTGTTTTTGGGCAAACCGCGATAAGAACGATATAAGGCCAAGCCTCCTTCTACCGCGTCATCTTTGGCGGGAGCGCCGTTCTCTGGTTGCAATTTTTTCTTGGCAAAAGTCAAGAACTCGTTGATTACGCCTTTTTGGGTATTGATCAACAATTGGACTTTGGGTTTGAGGTTGTCAAATTCTTGTTGGTCGCCTTTGGGTGTGGGACCTGATATGATCAGTGGGGTTCGGGCTTCATCGATCAACACAGAATCCACCTCGTCGACGATGGCAAAGTGGTGTTTGCGTTGAACCAATTGATCGCTATCGGTGGCCATGTTGTCACGCAAATAGTCGAAGCCAAATTCGTTGTTCGTTCCAAAGGTAATGTCCGCCAAATAAGCATTTCTGCGGGCTGTGGTATTGGGTTGGTGTCTGTCGATGCAGTCCACTGAAAGACCATGAAACATATACAAAGGCCCCATCCATTCCGAGTCGCGTTTGGCCAAGTAATCATTCACTGTTACCAAGTGCACTCCGCGTCCCGCTAGGGCATTGAGGAAAACGGGCGAAGTGGCTACCAATGTTTTTCCCTCTCCTGTTGCCATTTCCGCTACCTTGCCACGGTGCAAGGCAATACCACCAATCAACTGCACATTGTAGTGAACCATGTTCCATTTTACGGGCGTGCCAGCAGCATTCCAGGCGTTTTTCCAGATGGCTTTATCACCCTGAATCGAGACAAAATCTTTTCCTTGCGCGGCCAGGCTTCGGTCAAAATCCGTAGCCGTTACCTCCATGGTCTCGTTATTGCTGAATCTCTTGGCCGTTTCCTTGACCAAAGCAAAAGCCACGGGTAATATTTGGTCCAAATGCTCTTCCAACAATTTGAGGTTTTCTCTTTCAAGAACATCAACGTCATTATAGATGAGTTCTTTTTTTTCGAGCTCCTCCATGGAAAGTTGTTCGGCTTGAAGTTTCAATTCATCAATTCTCGATTGATTGGGTGCGAGGCGCGCTGCGATGTCTTGGCGCAACTGAAGGCTGATTTCGCGCAAGCCGTCCAGGCTTAGGGAGGACAATTTCTGTTCCTCTTGTAAGATGGCGTCTACAATGGGTTGAATGGATTTAAGGTCGTTCTGCGCTTTGTCTCCGACAAATTTCTTGATAATTCCTTGAATGGCTTTGATCATAACTTTATGCCGGGGTCTTTTGATCACGGCGAAGGCAAAAATAAACCATTCACAAAGGAATTGATTGAAAAAAAACCATAAGAAAAAGAACACGCGCGTATTTTTAAAAAGCTTCCTCACAAAATAAATTTCCTGCTTGTTTTGAACAAAATGAGGCGACTTGTTAACGGGTAAAAGTTATAACCATGGGGTGTTAAAAAGTTAGTCATCTTGTTAGTTGTTTTGGATAGGTTATCCAACAAAAAAGTTACAAATTTGAAAACGCTTAAAGGTTAAATCATGACTCATTTAAGCACCACAAAACCAAAACAAAACAGCAATGGAGCACAATTTATTTGAAGGATCAGTCATCAATAACGGAATGTCTGCTTCTGTCGAGGAACCCATTTTGAAGGAGAATCCGGATCGCTTTGTTTTGTTTCCGATTGTTCATCAAGACATATGGCACTACTACAAGAAGTCAGAAGCCAATTTTTGGACAGCAGAGGAGATCGATTTGGAAGCCGACTTGGTGGATTGGAATTCAAAGTTGAACGACGACGAGCGTCACTTTGTGAAGCATGTTTTGGCTTTCTTCGCGGCCAGTGATGGGATTGTGAATGAAAACTTGGCGGAGAATTTTGTACGTGAGGTGCAGTATACGGAGGCCAAGTTTTTCTATGGTTTTCAAATCATGATGGAGAATATTCACAGTGAGACATATTCTTTATTGATTGATACCTACATCAAGGATTCAGCGGAAAAGAGTTATTTGTTCAAGGCCATTGATACCTTGGATTGTGTCAAGAAGAAGGCCGACTGGGCGTTGCGTTGGATCAAGAACGGTAGTTTTGCTGAGCGCTTGGTTGCATTTGCTGCGGTGGAAGGTATTTTCTTCAGTGGTAGTTTTTGTAGTATTTTCTGGTTAAAGAAGCGCGGGTTGATGCCAGGATTGAGCTTCAGCAATGAGTTGATCAGTCGTGATGAGGGATTGCATTGTGATTTTGCTTGTTTGTTGTACAACTCACACATCGTGAATAAACTGCCCAAGCAGCGTATTTTGGACATCATTACCAATGCGGTTGAAATTGAGAAGGAGTTCATCATCGATGCGCTTCCGGTGAAGTTGATCGGAATGAACAGTGATTTGATGGCTCAGTACATTGAGTTTGTGGCTGACCGTCTGTTGGTGGAGTTGGGCAATGAGAAAGTGTACAATGTTACCAATCCTTTTGATTTTATGGAGATGATTTCCTTGCAGGGAAAAACCAACTTCTTTGAGAAGCGGGTGGGAGAGTACCAGAAGGCAGGGGTGATGTCCGGAAAAGAAAATCAGAATTTTACATTAGATGCAGATTTTTAATATTCAATTAAGTCGTATTATAAAACAATATAAGAATGTTTGTCGTTAAAAGAGATGGTAGAAAAGAGTCAGTGAAATTTGATAAAATCACTGCACGCATTTCTAAAATGTGTTACGGTTTGAATCCCAGCGTGGACTCCGTGAAAATTGCCATGAAGGTGATTGAAGGGGTGTATGATGGAGTGACCACTGTTGAATTGGATAATTTGGCTGCTGAGATTGCAGCCACCAATGCGGCTACCCATCCGGATTATGCCTCTTTGGCTTCCCGCATTGCCGTGAGCAATTTGCACAAGAATACCAAGAAATCTTTTTCGCAAACCATTCATGATTTGTATACCTACGTTGATCCCAAGACTGGACAAAACGCGGGTTTGATCGCGGACGATGTGTACAAGGTGATACAAGAGAATGCTCCTTTGTTGGACAGCACCATCATCTATGACCGTGATTTTAATTTCGATTACTTTGGATTCAAGACTTTGGAGCGCAGCTATTTGTTGAAGCTTTACGGTAAAGTCGCAGAGCGTCCACAACACATGTTCATGCGTGTAGCCGTGGGCATTCACAAAGGCGATTTGAACGAGGTAATCAAAACCTACAACATGATCAGTGAGGGATGGTTTACCCACGCCACACCAACGTTGTTCAACGCAGGTACCCCAAAACCCCAGATGTCATCTTGTTTTTTATTACAAATGAAAGACGATAGCATCTCTGGTATCTATGACACTTTGAAGCAGACTGCTTTGATTTCTCAAAGTGCGGGTGGTATTGGTTTGAGCATTCACAATGTACGTGCAAAAGGTTCCTACATCAAAGGAACCAATGGAACCAGCAATGGTATTGTTCCAATGTTGCGCGTGTTCAATGACACTGCACGTTATGTGGATCAGGGTGGTGGAAAGCGCAAGGGGTCTTTCGCCATTTATTTGGAGCCATGGCATGCCGATGTATATGATTTCCTAGAATTGCGCAAGAACCACGGAAAGGAAGAGGCCAGAGCACGTGATTTGTTCTATGCGATGTGGACGCCTGACTTGTTCATGCAGCGTGTGAAGGAAAATGGTCAATGGACGTTGATGTGTCCCAATGAGTGCCCAGGTTTGTCAGATGTTTGGGGTCCAGAGTTTGAAGCCCTTTACACCAAATATGAGAATGAAGGTCGTGGTCGCAGAACCGTAAGCGCACAAGACTTGTGGTACAAAATAGTAGAGTCGCAAATCGAGACCGGTACTCCTTATATGTTGTACAAGGATGCGGCCAACGGAAAGAGCAACCAGCAAAATTTGGGAACCATCAAGAGTTCCAACTTGTGCACGGAGATCATCGAGTATACCGCACCGGATGAAATTGCGGTTTGTAACTTGGGATCCATCGCCCTTCCAAAATTTGTCAAAGAAGGAGAGTTTGATCACAACCGTTTGTTTGAGGTGACTTACCAGTTGACCATCAACTTGAACAAGATCATTGATGCCAACTATTACCCCGTGCCTGAAACACGCAAATCCAATATGCGTCACCGTCCTATTGGAATCGGTGTACAAGGTTTGGCTGATGCCTTTATCATGATGCGTTTTCCTTTCGACAGTGACGAGGCGCGTCAATTGAACAAAGAAGTTTTTGAAACCATTTATTACGCCGCTTGCACCGCTTCTAAAGATTTGGCCAAGCGTGATGGTGCATACGAGACCTTCCCTGGATCTCCAGCATCAAAAGGTTTGTTGCAATTTGACCTTTGGAAAGTAGGCACCACCAACCGTTGGGAGTGGGATGTGTTGAAAGAGGAAATCAAAGAATTTGGATTGAGAAATTCCTTGCTTTTGGCTCCTATGCCTACCGCTTCGACTGCTCAAATTTTGGGTAACAATGAATGTTTCGAACCATATACTTCTAATATTTATACCCGTCGTGTATTGGCTGGTGAGTACATCATTGTTAATAAGCACTTGTTAAAGGATTTGGTGAGTTTAGGCATTTGGAATGAAGATTTGAAAAACAAATTGATCAGTGCCAATGGTTCTGTTCAAAGCATTGCAGAGATTCCAGACAATCTAAAAGCGTTGTACAAAACAGCTTGGGAATTGTCTCAAAAAGCAGTCATTGATATGTCTGCGGATCGCGGGGCTTTCATCTGTCAGAGCCAATCGTTGAACATTTTCATGGAGAATGCCAACTTGGGTAAGTTGACTTCTATGCACTTCTATGCATGGGAGAAAGGATTGAAGACAGGTATGTACTACTTACGCACCAAAGCAGCTACCGATGCCATCAAATTTACCATTGATAAAAAGTATCAGGAGGCACCCAAGGGAACAGCAACTCCGGAGTTGTCCTCCGTTGCTACCAAGACCATGGATCAAATCGCGCAAGAACAAGCCACGATATCTTGTTCGCTGGATAATCCAGATGCGTGTGAAATGTGCAGTGGATAGTGAAAGATTAATATTAGGTTAGAGGGGCCGCGCAGCGGCCCCTTTATTTTTTTAGACGGTGCAGTGTCCAATTGACAATATCAAAGAATGGGGTTGGGTTGAATAATACGGAAAGTACTTTTTAGATTCTCCCGTTATCTATCGATGGGGTGGTTTGTTATCTTTCCTCAGAGCAATAATGCACTCACTGCATCTGATCTCCGCGGAGCCGGCGATAGGACTTGCGGGCTTCGGTGACCAAAAGACTGCCAGGCTGCTCCGTGAGAATCTTCTCGTAAATTTTCATGGCCTCCTCTTTGTTATTCAAATGGAACTCATTCAATTGCCCCAATAGCATCAAAGCATCATCGTATTTCAATTCGGTAAAATGAAATTCAATGATCTCGTTCAGGTATTGTTGACAATGCATCCAGTCTTGTTGGTCATAAGCGATGGTTGCTTTTAAATACAACGCTTCATCAATCAACGGATGGCCAGGAAATTCTTTGGCGATGGAATCCAGCGTGACAAAGGTGGCGTTGTATTGATACTGTTTGGCCAAAAGTTCAGCACGGGCATAAATCTCCAAAGGGGTTTCAATAGAATCTGGAATGCTTTCCAAAATCAAAACAGATAAATCAATGGCATCATTGGAGACCAACTTGGAGGTTGAGCCTTTTAAGGCATCCAATTGCGATTGGGCCCATGCAAAGTCACCGGCATAGAAGCTCACTTTTGCATTTTTGTATTTGGCTTCATTGCCCAAAATGTCTTCTTTGAATTCCAATTCAACTTGTGAGTAGAGCAACGAAGCTTCCCAAATCTGATTTTGAATGATGTTCAAATCGCCGAGAACAATTTTGAGTTTGGCTTTGACTTTTGGGGAGAAATTATAGTTGTCCAAATAGTGGTTCACCGTGCGCTGCGCGCTGTCCGCCATTTGCAGGCGATACCCGATGATTTGAACAAAGTTTTCTAAGATGGGTAATACTTCATCGTTGATGGGCAGGATGGACAAGGTGGATTGGTATTGTTGGCCCAAGCCTCCCCATTGTTCGGCTGTGGTATTCCCCATGTTGTATTCCTTCAACCTTGTTTGAAGAATGCCCATTTTCGCAGTGAAATAATAGGGCGTTTGTGCTTGCCCCTTGGAGATGATGTATTCATAACAGTCGGCAGCGGATTTAAAGGCGTTGTCTTCTACGCATAAATTGGCCAATTCAATGAGCCGCTGTCCATCCTCTTTTAATCGTTTATCAATCGCGGTGCATTGTTGCAAAGCGCAGGAATAATTTTTGGTTTGGATACAGAACCAGGTCATGAGCTCCGCCATGGTGATGTTGTCCGGATTGGATTGTAGTTTTCTCAAGATGGCCAAGCGCAACGTTTCACTTTGATCGGGGTGGTCATCGAATTTGATCAATCGGGCCAAGGAAGTTTCAACAGTAGACAAATAGTGTGGTTCTTCCAACAGCAAAACCAGAAAGGCGTCAATCATTCCATTCATGTCGCCCATCTGCCCCTTGGTATTGGCGATTTCGAAATTGTAGGCGTAGCCATCTTTTCCTTTCTTCTTTCCTTTCTCGTAGGTAAGAATCACATAAGGGTATTGTTGGATTTGAGAAAGCTCATTGGCCAATCGCTGAATGAATGGTCGTGAGGGGTCCACCTTGTCAATGGCCGTTTCAAATTGTTTGGCCGCTTCTTCTTTTCTTTCTTGCATCCAATACAAATTCCCCAATTGCACCAGGGAACTGACCTCAATGGATTTGGTTTTGACTCTTTTCTTTAAAATCTCTTCCGCTGTATCAAATTCTTTGAGGGCAACCAAGCATTTGAAATAATTGGGGAAGACTTGCTCGGGAGTGGTGGTGTACAATTTATCATAGTAGAGCTTGGCTTCAGCAAATTTACCTTGGTTGAAATGATAATCAGCAATCTCTTTGTCACTGACCTGAGCCATGACAGTTCCCAAACAAGAACCCAGCAAACAGAATATGAAAATCAGTTTCTTCATGTTTATTGTTGGTTGATGGGCGACATCACTTTTTCGTCAAACAATGGTGAAATGATGCGCGCTTTCTCCAATGCACGTGTTGCATTTTGATACAATTGTTGGCATGCATTTACCAAAGAGTCGGTGTGGATTTTTTCGGCAACAATGAGCGCTTCGATGCCTTCGTCATCCAATGGATGACCTTCAGCGTTGACAGAACTACCTGTCTTCATCTGTTGCGCCAGCATGCTCAACCTTTGGATGTCTTGGGCGGCAATCTCTTGGAGCGCTTTTTCAGATTGCATCAGGAAGGAATACTGGGCATTCAATTGAAAATACTCTGGTGTCATGGAAAAAATCTCCTGCTGTTGGGCAGAGTCCAAGTTGGTTTTTATGCTCAAGGTGAGTGCGTTCAATTTGCTCTGATAAAATTGTAAGCTATCCACAGGAGTGCTCATCAACAATTGATTGTAGGCGTGGGTTACCACGCGCAACGAATCTAGGGTCTGCACCGCACGCTGATGTTGTTGGTTTTGACAACCGATGCAAACCAAAAAAAGAAATGTAATGAGCAGATGGCGCATGTCTCAAAGTTATTGAAAAAAAATCAGTGCGGTTAGATAAGATTTTATAAAATTGAGCGTTCATCCTTCAAATACCATAATATGGAATTCATCCAACAAAAAATGTTAGTTGTGTTTTTTTTCTTTGTGACAGCGCCTTTGCTTGTCGCTCAGGATGTCAAAGTAATTACACATCAATTTTACTTTGATACCGATGTTCACAATCGTTTGACAAAAGGCGGCCAAATCAATTTCACAGCGCAGGATGATGGCTGGTTGAATGGAAGAATCAAGTCGTTAAAGGTGGTGGGCTATGCCGATTGCCGTGGAGATGTAAAAAGCAACATTGAACTCTCAAGAAAAAGAGCAAAATTTATTGCCACAAATTTAGTCACGCTAGGTGTTGTGGATCACGATTTTAAAATAGAGGTCGTGGGTAATGGGGAGTTGCCTTGTAGAGGAGAAGAAGAATTAGAAATGAGCAGTGACCGCCGGGTGGATGTTGTGATGACCTACGAGGTGATTGCTGAGGCTGAAGGAGATGAAGCTCCGGATGCCCCTATGCAACAGATGATCGAGACAGGAAGGCTGGAACTGATCGGGGTTAACTTTCAACCTGGAATGCGTTACTTTTTGCCTGGTGTCGAAGAAGTTTTGAATGCCTTTGCTGAATCGTTGAAAAAGTCACCCGAAATCAAGATCGAATTGCAAGGCCACATATGTTGTCATGGAAAGCAAGGGGACGGACAGGACATTGAAACAGGACTGGATAATTTGTCCGTTATGCGGGCCAAGGAGGTGTATGATTTCCTCATTGCCAAAGGGATTGACAAAGCTAGACTGCGCTACAAAGGGATGGGCAATGCTTTCCCCAAGGTGTGGCCCGAGATGTCCAATGCGGATCAAATTGCCAACAGGCGTGTAGAGGCAGTCTTGTGGGAATAATGGAATAACTTGTTGAAATTAAAAATTGGTGAACCCTAGGAAGTCATCTTATTTTTGCGGCATACTTATTCAGTTTAGAAGGATTTCCTTGCTCTGGTGACGGAGCGAGATAAAAAAAAAATGCCCAAAGACAAAAGCATTCAGTCGGTCCTCATTATTGGTTCAGGACCCATCGTTATCGGACAAGCATGTGAATTTGATTATAGCGGAAGCCAAGCGGCGCGCTCCTTGCGTGAGGAAGGCATTGAGGTTACCCTCATCAATAGCAATCCTGCCACCATCATGACCGACCGCGTTGTTGCGGACAATGTCTACCTTTTGCCTCTGGAGCCCGCCAGCATTGAGACCATCCTCAACAACCATAAAATTGATGCTGTTCTTCCTACGATGGGAGGTCAAACTGCATTGAACTTGGCCATCCAATGTGAAGAGATGGGCATGTGGAAAGATCACGGTGTACGCATGATTGGTGTAGATACCCAAGCCATCGAGATCACCGAGAATCGCGAAGCATTTAGAAATTTAATGAATGAAATTGGGGTGCCGATGGCGCCTCAGGCTACAGCCAAATCTTTTTTAGAAGGTAAAGAAATCGCACAAGAATTTGGTTTCCCTTTGTGCATCCGTCCTTCCTACACACTAGGAGGATCAGGCGCTGCCTTGGTGCACAATCAAGCCGACTATGACAAATTGTTGCAGCGCGGATTGCATCTGTCACCCATTCATGAGGTGATGATTGATAAGGCGTTGATGGGCTGGAAAGAGTTTGAGTTGGAATTGCTGCGCGATGCCAATGACAATGTCACCATCATTTGCAGCATTGAGAATTTTGATCCCATCGGGATTCATACAGGAGACAGCATCACGGTTGCTCCCGCAATGACCTTGAGCGATACCACATACCAGAAGATGCGTGACATGGCCATCAAGATGATGCGGGCCATTGGGAATTTCGCTGGTGGTTGCAACGTGCAATTCGCCGTGAGTCCAGATGATCAAGAGAACATCATCGCCATCGAAATCAATCCACGTGTTTCCCGTTCCTCGGCGTTGGCTTCTAAGGCAACAGGATATCCCATCGCTAAGATTGCTTCCAAGCTGGCCATTGGCTATCATTTGGATGAATTGAAGAACCAAATCACCAAGTCAACATCAGCATTCTTTGAACCAACTTTGGACTATGTCATCGTGAAAATTCCGAGATGGAATTTCGACAAATTCCCCGGCAGCAACCGCGAGTTGGGATTGCAGATGAAGTCAGTAGGAGAGGTGATGGGCATTGGAAGAAGTTTCCAAGAAGCGCTTCAGAAAGCTTGTCAATCTTTGGAGATCAACCGTAATGGATTGGGCGCAGATGGCAAAGAGCTGAGAGACCAAGACCAGATTTTACATTCGCTGGAGCATCCCAGTTGGAATAGAATATTTCACATCTATGATGCCATCAAATTGGGCATTCCATTCAAAACCATTTGCGAAAAAACCAGAATCGATATTTGGTTTTTAAAACAAATTGAGGAGTTGATTCAATTGGAGCGCAAAGTAGAGAAACACAGCTTGCAAAGCATTCCTTCCGACTTGTTGTTTGAAGTTAAGCAAAAGGGATATGCGGATCGTCAAGTGGCTCATTTGTTAAAGTGTTTGGAGAGTGAAGTCTACACCAAGCGTGATGAGTTGGGCATTCAAAGGGTATACAAATTGGTCGATACTTGTGCCGCAGAATTCGAGGCGCAGACCCCTTATTATTACTCCACATTTGAAATGGAGAATGAGAGTGTGGTGAGCGATAAAAAGAAGATTGTGGTCTTGGGAAGCGGTCCCAACCGCATTGGACAAGGGATTGAGTTTGACTACAGTTGTGTGCATGGGGTTTTGGCGGCCAAAGAATGTGGTTATGAAACCATCATGATCAATTGCAACCCGGAGACGGTTTCTACCGATTTTGATACTGCGGACAAGTTGTATTTTGAGCCAGTATTTTGGGAGCACATTTACGACATCATTCGCCATGAAAAACCCGAAGGGGTGATTGTTCAGTTGGGAGGACAAACCGCATTGAAGTTGGCGGCCAAATTGCACCGCTATGGCATCAAGATCATTGGAACCTCCTTTGATTCGTTGGATTTGGCGGAGGACAGAGGTCGCTTCTCCAATTTGTTGAAAGAGCAAAATATTCCTTATCCGAAATTTGGTGTGGTAGAAAACGCCGAACAGGCCATTGAGTTGAGTCGTGATTTGGGATTCCCGTTGTTGGTTCGTCCTTCCTATGTGTTGGGTGGACAGAAGATGAAGATCGTGATCAACGAGCAAGAGTTGGAACAGCACGTGGTGAATATTTTGCGTGACATGCCCGACAATCAAATCTTGTTGGATCATTTCTTAGAAGGAGCGACAGAGGCGGAAGCAGATGCCATTTGTGATGGCGAGGATGCCTACATCATTGGCATCATGCAGCACATTGAGCCGGCGGGCATTCACTCTGGAGATTCTTACGCGGTATTGCCACCATACAACTTGGGTGATTTTGTGATGACGCAAATTGAGGAGCATACGAAGAAAATTGCCAGGGCATTGGGTACTGTCGGATTGATCAATATACAATTTGCCATCAAGGATGATGTGGTATACATCATCGAGGCCAATCCGCGTGCGTCACGCACGGTGCCTTTCATTGCCAAAGCTTATGACGAGCCCTATGTGAATTATGCTACGAAGGTGATGTTGGGCGCGAAGAAGGTGAAGGATTTCAATTTCCAACCCAAGCGCAGCGGCTATGCCATCAAAATACCGGTGTTCAGTTATGAGAAGTTTCCTGAAGTCACCAAGGAGTTGGGACCAGAAATGAAATCAACGGGCGAGGGCATCCGATTCATCAAAGATTTGCGTGATCCATTTTTCAGACAGATTTATTCAGAGCGCAATTTGTATTTGAGCAAGTAATGACGATTGAGCAAGCACAGCAGGTGGTGGATGCCTGGATCAAGGAACATGGCGTTCGGTATTTCAATGAGTTGACCAACATGGCCATGCTCACCGAGGAAGTAGGTGAGGTGGCGCGCATCATTGCCCGACGCTATGGCGAGCAGAGTGAGAAGGAAAGCGACAAGGCCAAAGACTTGGGAGATGAAATGGCGGATGTGTTGTTTGTCTTGATTTGTTTGGCCAATCAAACCGGCATCAACCTGACAGAAGCTTTGGAAAGAAATTTGTCAAAAAAGACAACGCGTGATTCTAAAAGGCATAAGGGGAATGAGAAGTTAAGGGGATGAGGTGATGAGGGGATGAGGGGATGAAGGGATGAGGAAATGAGGGGATGAAGAGATGTCTCGTCCTAAAATAGGTTTACACAAAAAAAAGCCAAATGGAAAATAAATGTAAACCCCAGTGAGGACAATTTGTGAACGGACGATTGAGTCTCTCCGATGAAG
>JBDKGG010000033.1:0-14570 GCA_039798325.1 Bacteroidota bacterium | reverse complement strand
ACCGTTCAGGGTTTTCTTGCCCAAAAAGGATTTGCAGTAACTTCAAAAAACAAAGCCGATTACTGGATCACGATAGATGCGGATACCAAAAATGGAGGATTAAGCAGTGAATTTATCAGTGCCCTTTTGGACATGAAGCTGGTGTTGACCGACAACCAAGAGCAAATTGTTCGCTATCAAAACAACACCAATACCCTCAAGGGCGTGCAACTCAGTTTGCCAGCAGCAGGGGCTGAGGCGTATAAAAAAGGAAAATTAAAATTAGAAGATGAGTGGTTAAAACAAATGTTACAGTCTATTTTGTAACTTTGGCACTATTCATGTAAAATTGTAAAAACAATCAAAACCTATAAAAAAAAAACGGATATGAAAACAATGAAAATTACCATGATGTCCTTGGCGTTGATCGCAGGGATGAGCTTTGCCGCTTGTAAGAAGAACAAAGAAACAGCAAAAACAGATCAGGGAGTCAATCCCAAGCAACAAGGAGAGGTATTGATCAATGAATATTGCTCAGTATCGGAATATGCTACCACCGCTGAGGCTTTCAGAGCTACTGCAACTGGAGAAAGCATGGACAGAGAAACAGCCAAGAAAAAGGCCATGTCCAATGCGCAATCCAAATTGGCCAAGTCCATCAGCACAACGATGAAAATTGTTGGTGACAATTATGTCAACTCAACAGAATTCAACAACAAAGAGGAAGTTACAGAAACTTTCAACGAAATGTCAAGAACAGTAGTTGATCAAAACCTTAAAGGAGCGACAGCCATCTGCGAAAAGTTGACCATGAAACAAGACGGTAACTATGTTTGTTATGTTGCCATCGAATTGAAAGGTGAAGGTTTGATGAATGCTTACAACGCTAAGTTGTCTCAAAATGAAAAATTGAAAGCGGACTACAACTACGAAAAGTTCAAGGACACTTTTAACCAAGAAATGGAGAAATTGGCCAACGAGCAAAAGTAATTTCTTTCTAGATATTAGAAAGCCCACCAAAAGGTGGGCTTTTTTGTTTTCTTGATTCCACTATACAAATCTAGGATCAGTTTCCATCACATGCCCACATGATTGGCAAGTACGCAAATCATGACTACCATAAAAATGACGAAAACGAGGTAAGAAATCTTTTTCAATGTTCTCCAAAATGAAATAGTCTTCGTGTAATTTGTGATTGCAACTTTCACAAAACCACATCAAGCCATCTTTCATTTCTCGATCTGCTCTCTTTACTTCAATAACCAAGCCCACGGTATTCTCTCCTCTGCGCGGTTGATGGGGCACGCCAGCTGGCAATAAAAACATCTCGCCCTCTTTTATCTCAATATCCACTGCTTGGCCATCCTCTTGAATGCCAACAACAATATCGCCCTGCAATTGATAAAACAACTCCTCCGTCTCGTTGTAGTGATAATCTTTCCTTGCATTGGGTCCACCTACCATCATCACAATATAATCCCCTGCATCTTTGTATAAGTTCTTATTTCCAACAGGAGGTTTGAGTAAGTCCCTGTTCTCCTCTATCCATTGCTGAATATTAAAAGGTCTTCTGATCATATTTACTTAGTGTTTGATTTGCTTCAACTCATTCAATAACTGAGGGTCCTTTTCAATTTGGCTTCCTACTACCACCCAATTCGCGCCAGCTGCCCATGCTGCTTCTATTTGCGAAATGGTTCTTATCCCTCCCCCAACAAATAATGGCAATGAGGTCTCCTTTCGGACAGCACCAATGGCTTCGGGGGATATGGCAAAATCGGCACCGCTACCGGCATCCAAATAAATCAACTTCATCCCCAATTGCTCCCCTGCCAAAGCGGTAACGGCCGCCAACTGCGGTTTATCTCGCGGTATGGGTGTGGTATTGCTAATATAGCTGACGGTGGTAGACTTGCCTCCATCGATTAAAACATAGGCTGTTGGCAAATGTGACAGACCTGAATCCCGCAGCGAACGAGCGTGCAATACATGCTGACCAATCAATAAATCTGCATTGCGTCCCGACAGCAAAGACAACAACAAAATGCCATCAGCAGCAGAACAAATTTGTTGACCCGAACCAGGAAAAATCCAAACCGGAAGCCCTGATTTTTTGCAATGTTCAATGCAAGACAACAATTGACCATTATGCAAAAAACTGCCGCCTACCAAAATTAATTTCACCCCACAATCTTTTGCCATGAAAGACAACTTCTCCCAAGATGCTGGATGGCCAACATCTGGATCTACCAACATGGCTACTCCGCGTGACACGGACCAATCGGGTACTTTCCTATCCTCCATCATGAAGTAAAAATAGGAGATAATCTTGCGCCCTTTCCTGAAAAAAATCAATATTTCAAAAAAGCTGATTTACTAACACCCTATCGTTAACACAAAAAAAGTCATGCTATTGATATGCGCATAGAATTGATATAGTTTCGGGAAATTAAAGTGCAATAAACTAATTTTTAGATAATGGAGTTTCAAAGCCTCAATTTTGATTTACAACCAGAGTGCAATTCACTCATCAAAGTCATTGGTGTAGGTGGTGGTGGTTCTAATGCTGTCAACTACATGTACAATCAAGGCATCAAGGGTGTCGATTTTATCATTTGCAATACCGATGCACAAGCCTTGGAGGTTTCTCCAGTACCGCACAAAATTCAGTTGGGTGCCAACCTAACCGAAGGTCGCGGAGCTGGTTCGTCTCCGTTGGTGGGAAGAGACGCCGCCTTGGAGAGTATTGAGGCTGTAAGAAACATTTTGCACAATGAAAAAAGTAAAACCAGCATGGTTTTCATCACCGCTGGAATGGGTGGTGGAACCGGAACGGGTGCTGCTCCAATCATTGCTCAAATGTGCAAAGAGATGGGAATCTTGACCGTGGGTATCATCACTGTTCCCTTCACTTTTGAAGGAAAAATGCGTCACCACCACGCGGAAGAGGGAGTGAAAGACATGAGAAACTCGGTGGATACCTTGCTCATCATTCGCAATGACAAATTGCGCGAGCTATTTGGTAATTTGACCATGAACAAAGCTTTTGGTCACGCCGACGAAGTTCTTTGCACCGCTGCAAAAGGAATTGCAGAAGTCATGACGTTGACTGGATTGGTGAACGTTGATATGAATGACGTGAAAACAGTCATGAAAGATAGTGGCGTTGCGATCATGGGAAGTGGCAGAGCCAGCGGAGAAAACAGAGCCAAGCGTGCTGTAGAAACCGCTTTGGAATCACCCCTTTTGAACGACAACGATATCTATGGGGCCAAGCATGTTTTATTGAACATTACCCATGGTGAGGAAGAATTATTGATGGATGAGGTAACCGAAATTACGGATGCCATTCAAGACCGCGCAGGATTAAATGCCAACGTCATTTGGGGTTATGGTCAAGACAACCGTTTGGGAGCTGATATTTCCGTTACGGTTATTGCAACCGGTTGGGATGCCAAAGGAATTGACAACGTTATTCCCGGTATTGAAGCGGCTGAACAAGTGGTGGTAGATGTGCACGTAGCCGCTGAAGAAGTCGCTATTCAAAAGCCTATCGCAGTGGTTCAAGAGGTAGCGCAACCGATGGCTGTTGTGCACGAGGTAACACAACCTTTGGAAAGTCCTGTCATGAGAATTGAGTTGGAAGAAATTTCAAATGGAGAAATGCACCTTGAGCCAGTTGTTCTAGAAGTCAACGAAGAAGAGCCAATTCAACAAAACGAAGTGGTATTTGAAATCGAAATTCCTGAGGAACCCAAAACCATTGAGTTGTTTGAAATGACCGCTGCTGTTGAAGCGCCTAAGATGGTTCAAGAGGAATTGACTTTCGAAAAAGAAGAAGTGAAAATGAAATTCAACGTGCAGGAAAACGTCAATGAAGATGTTTTTCAAGTGCTTGGATTTGGCGAAAAAGAAGTATCTGCTGAGCAGCGTGCCGTTGCACCAGAGGCTTCTTTGAACCTGAAGGAAAAAGCAACAGACAGCATCGATCGTTCTTCTATCAATCAATTGCAATTGGAAAGATCTGACCGGATCAAACAAATTTGCATGAAGCTGAAAAGTCCGGGTGGTTTGAATTCTCTTGAAGATGAGCCAGCCTACATGCGCAAGAAAGTTGTCTTGGATAATCCTCCTGCTAGCAACGAAAGCCAAGCCTCTCGTTTTGGAATTTCTGAAACCACCGATTTAAATGGAGAGAAACGTTACGGTTTAAGCGATAACAATCCTTTTCTACATGACAATGTAGATTGAGCCCTGAATACACAACAACAACGAAAAAAGGACTGATTACTCAGTCCTTTTTTTTGTTCAATCCTTTCTCATTATCATTTGGCTTGATCCAACAGGGCATGTGCCATTTGCTGTCGCTTCCATTCGTAGTAGGCAAATCCATAAGTCCAAAAAATGGCCCAACTGCTGTAAATCAAAATAACGATCACCGTTAACCACCAACGCTCTGAAACAATTTGTCCCGATTCATTCTTGACCAAAAAAGGTTCATACTTCCAAATAAAATTCCAAACCCCCAAAAGAAAAAGTGCGGCTGAAACCAAAAAACTCAAGGCCACCGCTCCAATCACAGCCGACTTGTTGGGCCTTGTCCCTTCAGATGATGAATGGTTCCAATACCCTACTACACGATTGCGCTCATCATGAACAATGGAAACATCCTCCTGGTAACGGGTGTGGTATAAACCATCATTCATCCCGACAAAGATGATATCATTCAATTTCACCCAACGCTGAGGACCCTTTTTTTCTTCTCCATCAATGACGCTGGTTCCACCTTCTTGAAGTGGACCACGTGTGATGACCAAATCCGTTGAAGGAAACAATGTTCTAATTTTCATGAATCAAAAATAATCGAAAAGCCTCATTGAAATACGATGTCCACTTTTCTATCGCGAACATTCTCCCCATTGCGCTGGGGAAGATGAATCTCTACATCAATCTGATGCAATAGGGCCCCATGAGCCATGAGGAATGCCTGAACCATAAAGGCTCTTTCCCAAGCCAATCTTTCATTGGACAATGCATCTCCACTGGCATCACATGATCCAATGAGTTTCAACCGTTCTGTGGGGTGCATCAACAAATAAAAACCCAACTCGCTCAGCCCTTGATGATAAGATTCCTCCAATGTCGATTCATTCTTGCGAAACAAAACAGGCAAAGCTTCCGGCCTTGTTGCAGGTGGGGACAACAAAAGTCCTCCACCATTGTCTGCTAAAAGCAAAGATTCATCTTTTACTTTCAACCAATTGATTTCACCAAGCTGAAGGCCCAAGTACTCCCAGGAAACCCGACCCTGGCCATCCGTGAATAATTTCGCAATCACTTCCCCGCTTTTGTTTTCAATATGAAAGGCTTCATAGCGAAGGGGCCTGTGTTGTTTATCCAAAAACTGCCAATGATGCACAACACCCAAAGCGAGAGAAACGCACCCTGTTGTTGTCTCAAAAGACCACGTATGATACGCATTGGCTTTCCATTGAAAAGGTTCATCGAAAACAAAACAAAACGAATCGCGCTCAACGCGTTTGTTCAATTCGAACAATCCATTACGTTTGGGGTGCTGCTGATCTCGATTGGAAGAAAGCCATCCACATTCTGGGGAAACTTCGATCCACTGAAAATCATCTGCCAAGGAATTGATGGGCGTTTCCATTTGCCATCTGACCTGAAATGATTCCTGATGGGGGGCAATAAAAATGTCCCAATCACCTCTATCGGTAACACTGGAAAAACACAAACCTTCGGCATGCATGATGGGATAACGCTCATCTTTGTTCGTATTGACACCAGGACCCAGGTTCTGAGGGATGGACCACTGTCCATTGATCCACTTTACACGGTAAATATCCCAACCGCCATACCCCCCTTGACGATCTGAAGAAAAATACAACCATCCTTCCTGACCATCAAAGTGCGGCTCAGCATCATTGCCGTTATCCTCTCCCATCAATACCCGCTCCTGACCGGCGTACTTCCAATGCAGCTTGCTCAGTGTTTTTCCATCCACCAAGGTTGCTTGAGCATAAAAGACCATAGAATCCGAAACAAAACCTGGACCTATGCCCATCCACTTTTCTTCTGCAGGTAAAAATTGATTGTCTTTAAAGTCAAACACTCTCCATTCCGCATTGGTCTTCCAAGTATCTTGCTTGGCCTCCTGAACAAAAGAAGAGATGGCCTGGGCCTGGCCGCCATTGAATAAGGCCGAAAAACCCAATTGTTCCGTTGGCAACGCGCGAACAGCCCATTGCGCTTGAACCTGAACACACATGAAAACGAACAAAATAAATCCTACGCCCCGCATGGTAACAAAGTTGCATCAAAGCAATGGCAGAAAGCACTTGGAATTCCAAGAGGTTTGAACAGCCCTCGGTTAATCGTCCTCCCTTTGCAATGCCTCGTAAACCAGCTCAGCTTCTTCGAACCAAGCCGTGCCAAATTTTCTGATCAAAGGCTCTTTGAGAAAACGAAATACAGGAACCTTTAATTTTGAACCACATTCACAAGCGGGCTCGCAAATGCCCCATCGGTGAAAATTTACTCCTGTATATTCCTTGAGTTCATTGGTTCGAATGGGATAGAGATGGCAACTGATTGGTTTTTTCCACGTGGTTTTTCCGTCCAAAAAAGCCTTCTCATATCCACATTTGGCAATGCCGTTTTGGTCATAAAATACAAAAGCGCAGGCACCATGATCACCGTATAAAGGGGTGGTCAGTTCTTGATCGTCATCCACCACTACAAAACCTTTTTCCTCAACCACCGCAATGTGCTCGGCAGGCAAGTAGGGTTTGACCATCGGCCAAAACTTCTCCAATTCATCCACTTCTTCAAGCGTCAGTGGCGCACCACTACTGCCCTCTACGCAACATGCTCCCTTACAGGCGTTCAAATCGCAGACAAATTGTTCTTCAAAAATATCTTCGCTAACCAGGGTCTCTCCAATGATGATCATGGTGCAAAACTACACCCAAACTTTGGTTCCTTCAGAACAATTGGAGCAAATGTCAATGCTCTTTCTGCTTTTCAAAAGTTGACCCCTAAAATGGCGGTAGGCTGCATTGTTCCAGATTTCTTGAAAAGCCTGCTCGCGCAAACTGCCCATGGGATGAGCGGCATCTTTGTCAAAACAACACGGAACGATATTCCCATCCCAGGTAATGACACAAGACGACCACAACCGCCAACAATGGTTGTCCAATCGACTTTTGACTTCCCACTTCCCCTGGGCATTCTTTCGGTAACGTCGATACTTTTCCTGCTGGGGCATCAAAGGGTGATCATCAGTCGGGTGATACAATTGCGCCGTCTTCCACTTCACCTCATCTACACCGATCTCCTTGGCCCATTGCTTGATCTCCTCCACCTCATGTTCATTGGGTTTAACCACAATGGTCTGAACAATAACATGGGGATGACTCACTCCCCTGCGCTTCTTCTCATCTACCAATCGTTTTACCGCTTGCTTTACTTCATCTACCTTTCCATTCACCCGATATTGTTCATACACCTCTTGCGAAAAACCATCGAGGCTAATGATGATCCGATCCAATCCACTATCGATGATATCAGCCACCGTTTTCTCCCCCATAAAATGGGCATTGGTAGATATGGCGGTGTATATTTTTTTTTGATGGGCCAACTTCACCATTTGCAGCAATTGAGGATGAATGAATGGCTCACCTTGAAAATAGAAGTTGATATGAAATACAAATTCACTCCACCCCGAAACCCATGATTTAAATTCTTCCAACTTGATGTTGCCTGTAGGTCGAGAAAATTGTTTTAATCCCGATGGGCACTCTGGACAGCCCAGATTGCAGGCGGTGGTGGGTTCAATGCTAAGACTCAAAGGCAAACCCAGGTGATGCGGTTTTCGGAGATAAAAACCCAAATACACCAACAGCGCATTCCAACACTTCTTTAAAGTGACTGCTCGCAAAAACCGGAGAGCATCGCGCCAAAACATTAGTCCTCCACGCTGAATCGCAATGACATTGTAATGCTGGCAGACTTTTCCTTAGAGCTGGTATTGAACGATCCTCCCCAAGAATATTCGTCTTCAGAGGAGTTGGGGGCTACAATTTGAAAAACACCCATATCACCATTCTTTAATACGCCCAATGCACATCCTGATTCTTCAGCAATTTTCTGAGCGCGAAGGGTTGCGTCTTTTGTGGCTTCTGCAATCATTTCGATTTTCAATGCGGCCAATTGGGTGTAATAATATTCTGGGCGCATCGAATTGAGCTCAAGTCCTTTGTTGATAAGCTCTGTGACTTCTCTGGAAAGGGACTCCACCTTATTCACTTCCTTGGACTCAATTCTGACTTCTTGTGACAAATTGTATCCATTGAAGTAGGAAGTTGAATTTCCATCTCGATCTGTTTCTGTTCGGTATGCTTTATCAATCTGAACAGCAGAAAAAACCATATCCTCTTTCTTCATTCCTTTTGAAGTAAGGTATTCATCCAACAATTTGGTATCCGCATTGAGCGCATCGTAGGCTTCTTTTAAGGTGGGTGCATAGCGCGAATACTGCCCTCGCCATACAATCAAATCAGAGGTAAAAGTCTTTTCTGCTTTGCCGGTTACGGCAATTGCATCTTCATGACGGTTGCGGTTTTGAATGGCATTCCCTAGGATATAAGCGGTAATGATGACACTCAAACCAATCAAAAGTTGCGGTAAATTTTTTTTCAATGCTTCCATAATCTGTCGTTCGTCTTCAAATATAGCGGTTTCAACGATTATCTTTACGCCATGATGATGATTGAAAAATTAAAGGCATACGAAAACAAGCAACCAGAAATTGTTTTTCAGTGGAAGGATGGCGAAACCGAAGCAGAAGGCTGGGTGGTCATCAACTCGCTCCGTGGCGGAGCAGCAGGTGGTGGAACCCGCATGCGCAAAGGTTTGGATAAAAGAGAAGTTGAATCTTTGGCCAAGACCATGGAGATCAAGTTCAGTGTCAGTGGTCCTGCCATTGGTGGAGCCAAAAGCGGAATCAACTTTGATCCAGCCGATCCCAGAAAACATGGCGTATTGGAGAGATGGTATGCCGCGGTAAAGCCCTTGCTTAAATCTTATTACGGTACGGGTGGTGACTTGAATGTCGATGAAATTCATGAAGTCATTCCCATCACGGAGCAAAATGGCGTGTGGCATCCCCAAGAGGGCGTATTCAATGGGCATTTCAATCCTACTGAAGCCCAGAAAATTATCCGCATTGGACAATTGCGCAGAGGGGTCATCAAAGTTTTAAACGATGCCCAATACACCCCATCATTGGAAATGGGCTATAAAGTGGCGGACATGATTACGGGATACGGCGTAAGCAAAAGTGTTGAACAGTATTATCAAATTTGGGGCGGATCTCTTGCTGGCAAACGCGTCATCGTTCAAGGATGGGGCAATGTTGGAGCAGCAGCAGCCTTCTATGCTGCCCAAGCTGGTGCCAAGGTGGTAGGAATCATTGACCGCAATGGCGGTATCATGGAGCCCAATGGCCTCAGTTTCGAGACCATTACCCAATTGTTTGTGAACAGACAAGGCAATCAGTTGGTCAGTGATGAGATGATTTCCTTTGATGAAATCAATCAGAAAATTTGGTCCATGGGGGCTGAAGTATTTCTTCCTTGCGCAGCCTCTCGATTGGTTACCCAAGATCAAGTGGATCAATTGATTCAACATGGTTTGGAAGTGATTGCCTGCGGGGCCAATGTTCCATTTGCGGACCAAGAAATTTTCTTTGGCCCTATCGCGCAGATGGCCGATCAAAAAGTGTCCATCATACCCGATTTCATTGCCAACTGCGGCATGGCACGTGTATTTGCTTACCTCATGAGCAGCGATTTGAGCACCATTGATGATGCTGCCATTTTTGAAGATACCTATCAAATCATTGGAAACGCGCTCAAAGAAATTCATCAAATCAATGCTTCAAAAAATAATATCACGGCATCTGCGTTTGACATTGCGTTAAAAAAATTGAACGTATAGCTTTGAAAAGATTTTTGATTGCCCTGTGTTGTTTGGTTGCGATGAACATCCATGCGCAACAGGTTGGGACGTGGACAGATTTATTCAGTTACAACAACATCAAGAAACTCACCTTTGGCCAGTCCAACGAGGTGATTGGGTTGTCTGAAAATGGCATCATCATTTTTAATGCTGCAGATCAAAGTTTTCAAAAAATCAGCAAAACCAATGGTCTCAATGATGTCGCACCCACCGCTATCGCTTATATCCCTCAAAACAACACCATCGTTTTGGGTTATCAAAATGGCAATATTGATGTCCTTTTGAAAAGTGGCACCATCAATGTTCCTGATTTTAAGCTCAGCAATATCATCGGCAACAAAGCCATTGAGCACATTGATATAGAAGACAACTTGGCTTATCTGTCCACAGGCATCGGCTTATTGGTTTTGAATTTAGAAGAATACGAAATCAAAAACACCGCCTTGCTGGGTGAAAACGGCATTGCTGAACCCATCTTACACAGTTTTCAGTTCAATCAAAAGCGCTATGCCGTTGGAGCAAAAAAAATCCTCTCCATCGACAGCAGCAATCCCTTTTTGGCCAATTTTCAAAATTGGGATGTGACCTACTCCAGTGGGGGCGGGAATATTCTTTCCGTCACCAGTGTAGGTTCATTGGTTTATTTCATCCTTGAGGAACAAGGAAGCTACACCCTTTGGAAAGGCGACCTGGCTCAAAATAGCTGGGAGCCCCTGGGCAATATCAACACCACCAATGCGCCAAAATCCATCTGGTGTGATGAGACGCATGTCACCGTGTGCTTAACCGATCGCTACATCGTCTACAACACCAATGGTGAAGTTGTCCTTGAAGACAACCAAAATGATTGGTTATTCCTTGCCCCCAATCAAGTCATCATCGACGCCAATGAGAAAATCTGGATCGGCAACGGCATATATGGATTTTGTTCCAGAACGGCTGACGGCACCGAGCGTTTGCATACACCCGTAGGTCCCTTCTCGAACACCATGCGCAAGGTCAACCCTTACAATGACCATGTATGGTTGGCCACGGGCAATGTCTTTCCTTGGTGGGGAAACACCTATACCTATTGTTTTCAATCTGCTTTCTTGCAGAACAATTGGATCAACGAGAGCTTTGGCAGTGGAGCCAATACCTTTGGTGATGGCGTATATGACGTGGTTGATGTTGCGGTAGATCCCACCGACCAAAAACACATTTTGTTTGGGAGCTGGGAAGAAGGATTGGTGGAGAGAGATGCAGCGGGAAGGATCAGTGTTTTCAATTCAGCTACCGGAAACAATCCTTTGCAATCCTCGATTGATACCGCCTCCAATTGGACAGCGGTGGGAAGTGTTCAATTTGATTTAGATGGCAACGCATGGATCGCCAATAGCTTTTCTGAAAATCCAATCGTCACTTATACCCAAGACAAAAGATTTATTCCATTCAACTTTAGTCCTTTGGTATCCAAATCAGACATCATCGAACAAGTCTTTCATTCACAAGCTGGTTATGTCTATGCCATTGTCAGAGGAAAGGGAATATTGGCCTTGGATTACAATGGGACTTTGGACAATAAGGATGATGACACCTTTAAATTATTGAACGACAAAGCCGGACAAGGCGGATTGCCCACCAAGGATGTCTACAGTATTACAGAAGATTTGGACGGCAACATTTGGTTGGGAACCATCAAAGGAGTTGCCATTTTTTACAACCAAGAATCCATCTTCTCATCAGAAAATTTTGACGCCGAACAAATACTCATCACCCAAGATGGCAACGTTCAGATATTATTGGAAACCGAGGCCATCAACAACATTGAAATAGATGGGGGCAATAACAAATGGATGGCCACCCAGAATAATGGTGTGTATCGCTTTAGTCCCGATGGATTGACCCAATTGGCGCATTATACCAAGGACAACACTCCCCTACCTTCGAATAACGTTTATGACATTGGCATCAACCAAGCCAATGGCCAAATCTTTTTTGCCACCGACCGAGGGCTCATCGCATTTACCGGAGACGCTACCAATTTTGATAATAAAATGGAGAAGCTTTACGCCTATCCCAACCCTGTTCCCAAAGATTACGAAGGAATCATTTCGATTCAAGGGCTGGCTTACCAGAGCGAGGTTCGTATCACAGACATAGCAGGTCGCTTGTTGTTTGCCGGATCCAGTGAAGGAGGCCGTTGTGTTTGGGACGGGAAAGACAACATGGGAAATCGACCCGCTCCGGGAGTTTACATCATCTCTGCAGGTGATGCGCAAGGAGAGGTTAAAAACGTTTCGAAAATTGCCTTTGAGCGTTGATTTTTTTTCTTTCCTTTACAACATGATCATTTTACAAGTTTCTGAAAAACCCGCCATCGATGTGCTCAGTCTCATTGTCAAAGGCGGCTGGGTAATGATTCCGCTTGGAATCCTATTGGTGTACACCATTTATTTGTTGATTGAAAGATTTCTGTATTTCAATCAGCAAAACATTGCTCCCGCCGAGAAAAGCAGAAAACACATTGAGCTGTTGCGCACGGGGGAAAACCATGGTGCGTCACAATTGTGCACAACGGTCAAAGGTTCTTGGGGTAGAATTTTCATTCATGCCGGAAGCAGTCAAAGCATTGAAGAAGTGGATCAGTTGCTTTCCGACGCCATCAACATTGAAATTGCACACTATGAAAAAGGCCTTTCTTCGTTAAGCTTGATAGCAGGTATTGCCCCATTGCTCGGATTTATTGGAACCATCATTGGGGTCATCACCATTTTCTTTGACATTTCTGTTTCTCAGGACATCAGCATCGCCGTCATATCAGAAGGTCTATATCAGAAAATGGTTTCCTCGGCAGGTGGTTTGGTGGTGGGCATCATCGCCTTTTCAGCGTATCATATTTTTCAGCAAAAAATTGACAAGTTCACACGTGGCATTCAAGAGCATGCCTTGTTGGTGAAATTGGCGCAAAAAGAAAGTCAATTGTAACATGAAAATCAACCGCCGCCAAAAACATGGTGCAGAGGTGAGTACGCATTCCTTGAATGACATCATGTTTTTTCTTTTGCTTTTCTTTTTGATTTTGTCCACCATGGCTCACCCCAATGTGCTCAAGGTCTTGTTGCCTGAGTCCAAAGAAAACAAAGCCAAAGAGGCCAAACAAAACGTGCAGGTTGCCATGGATAGCAATGAGCAGTTGTACTTTGAAAACAAACCGTGCTCGCCGGAAGACTTGGAAAGAAAACTAGAATTGCTGCATCAAAAAGATTCCACTACTGCCGTATCCTTGCAAATGGACAAAGCATTGCCCATACAGAAATTGGTGGAAGTCATGGAAATGGGAAAGCGCCAGCAAGTCAATATGTTTTTAAAGACAACAAAACCACAACAATGACCGGTATCATCCTAGCGGTTTTCTTATTGGGATACGTCCTCATTGCCACTGAGCATAATGTAAAGATTGACAAAGCAGCAACCGCGTTATTCATCGGAGTAGCCTGCTGGGCGTTAATGGTAACTGGCTATGCTGAACCACTCCCCCATTGGTTGTCTGAAATAACAACCATGGGCAAGAATCATTTTTTTTCAGAACGCCTGGCCCATCACATTGAAGAAATCTCAGGCATCCTTTTGTTCCTGATGGGTGCCATGACCATTGTGGAAATCATTGATGCGCATGATGGGTTTAAATTGATTACTGACCGCATCACGACCAAGAAAAAAAGCCAATTGCTCTGGGTCATTGCCTTGCTAACCTTTTTCTTATCCGCCGCTTTGGATAATTTGACCACAGCCATTGTCATGATCAGTTTGTTGCGCAAGCTCATTCCTGATCAACCCACCCGATGGTTGTTTTCGGGTGTTGTGGTTATTGCAGCCAATGCAGGAGGAGCCTGGTCACCCATTGGAGACGTCACCACCACAATGCTATGGATTGGTGGGCAAATCAGTACGCTGCCGTTGATGCAACATTTGTTTTTACCCAGCCTCATCAGTTTAATCATTCCTGTTTTCATTATTGCTTTTCAACTCAAAGGGAATTTGGTATCACCCGACATCTCCAATGCGGCTCCAGTCGCCCGAAAGGAGCAATTGATTGCTTTGATTTTGGGACTGGGAGGATTATTGGCAGTTCCCATTTTCAAACAACTGACCCACCTTCCCCCCTTCATGGGCATCATGCTCAGCTTAGGTATTTTGTGGATTGCCACTGACCTCATGCATGGAAGAAAATTGGATGAAGAGAAATCACGATTCACGGCATTGCATGCCTTGCGTAAAATTGACATGCCATCGATTCTTTTCTTTCTGGGCATCTTACTCGCCGTTGGTGCGTTGCAAGAAATCGGTCTACTTTCCAACGCTGCTATTTGGCTTAAAGAACAATTGAATAATCCATACGCCATCAACTTGACCATCGGTTTATTGAGCGCCATCATAGACAATGTGCCCCTGGTGGCCGCATCCATTGGCATGTACCCCATCACTGAGATAAGCGCCGACGCTTGGGCCAACTACTTCGTTCAAGATGGCGTTTTCTGGGAATTCTTGGCCTATTGTGCAGGAACAGGCGG
>JBDKGG010000032.1:0-5523 GCA_039798325.1 Bacteroidota bacterium | reverse complement strand
GCCGCAATGGCACGTAAAGTATTCAATAAGGCTAGGTCATTCTTTTTTGTCATCGGTGCCAAAGATACAATGGTTGATTATCTTAGCACACAACCATTATGGGGCATCTCTCATCAGCCATACAGCAATATTTTTCTTTTGGTTTCGAAAAGAAAAACAAACAATCCCCTGATTGGATTGCTCAGTATAGCCTGCTCCAAAACATGTCCTACCGGTTGGATGCTTCTGCGCCCAATGACCACTGGATTGGTCTTCGGGAATGGTACCGACATGTCATCAAAACCAATGGCCGTCAGTCTTTTTATCAAACAATCTCATCCGTAAAAGAAGGACATGCCCTGATCACTTGGGACTTCAATAAAGATCCAAAAGCCCTCCAATATGTGCAACGTTTTCATGAAAAAAAAGTCACCCACTTTGTGGGCAAGGACTTAATTTCTCTGCAACACCTGAAATACAATGCACTAGAAAAAGGACTTTTGCATCTCTTTTGTCTTTGGGTGACCTTCTCCTGCTTTTGTTTTAAAAAACAACGTGCCAATCGTGCGCTATTGATCAGACAATCCATCGAAATGGCCTGTTTGTTCCAGTGGTTTCAAAAGGAGAACATTCATCACGTTTCGTTCTTTCACCCATACGAGATTGACAGCAATTTGCTGAGTATTGCCCTTCAGCGATTGGACATTACCACCACCTTTGTTCCCTCTGTGGTTCCACTTTTCGTTCACAACCATCATTTGGTTTGTGATGAGCTGGTGGTCACCTCCCCCTATCAAGAAGAGGAGATTACTCAATCATTTGCTTCATCCATACAGTTTAAAAAATTGCTTCGGTGGCCGGCTGAAACCTTGTTTGATGTTCCCAATGAACAAGCCAATGGCACAAACAACCGCATCGCGTTTTATTCTCACGGTCAATGGCTGCGCAATGCATTGGACAGAGCGGATAACGGTCTTTTTGCAGAGGACAGTGAAATGCAGGTTTTGCAATGGTTGAAAAAAGGAGCAGACCAAAAACTTTGGGAGGTGGTGGTTTACTTGCACCCCTTAGAAAAAAAACACATCAAAAAAACGGAAGATTATTACCAAAGGTTTTTCGGATCTACCGCTTTTGCTTGGGGGAATCGAACCAAAAGTTCCGCTCATTTTTTCCACCAAGAATCCTTCGGCATCGGCACTTTGTCCACTGTCATCTTTGAACGTTTACTAGTAGGTCACAAAACACTCCTGCACCGCAACTTGGAAGATGGCTTCCCCATTGCGAAATCAACATTGAACAACATCTGTTTTCACTCTTGGAACGAACTGGAAAATTTTTGGATTCAATTTGGCACAAAAGACAACGAATATTTTTTTGAAACGCTATCGCTTCGCGATTTTCCCCATTACGCCGAGGTGGTCAAAAACGCCTGAAACTTTTTACTATCCCAAGGGGCATAAATCGGCGTTTTATTCTTTAATATTCCTTGAACACCTTCTTGCGTAAAACGCTCAATGGGATCCTCATTTAGCGCAATGCCGACGGCTACTTCAGCAGCCAGCATTTCATCCACGTAAGCATCGTAAACACCTGTGTTGGTTAGGGCGTAATTCATGATGACATATCCAATGGCATCATAAAAAGTGGTGCTGTACACACTCACCTGAATCTTGGATTTTGAAAACCAATCATTCAATGATCCCGTCTGAACAATCTCCACTTGCTCGTCGGCCAAAGCCATGTACTTGGGCACATCCTGCTTGGGTTCGTATGGATGCAGCTTTACAACCATCTTCCAATCAGGATGGTTTTTTAAGACTATTTTCAATTGCTCAATCCAAGGTAAATATTGGTCCGATAAAAACTTTTGCGCACACATCAGCACCACATTCTCCTTTTGTGAACTGGCCTTTTCTTGGACAAACAGTTCGGTATAATCGCCCATCATGAGCAATTGTTCTGGCTTCCATTCAATGCCCTGAAGCAAACGATTCCGCCAGAGATCGCCATACATCAATAAATAATCGGGCAAGAACATGTTGTTGATCCAAGGGCGATAATCCTCAGGATAGACGTAATACAAATCGGCACCGCTGATCAGACCATGCTGCAGCTCTACCGTCTGAATGCCCATATCACGCATGGCGCAGATAAACCCCTCATTGATGTAATGAACAGTGAAGAAGACTTTCTTGTTCTTTGCGGCATCGTATGAACCCCAACAGCGCGCATAGCGCATCAAAAAGGAATGCAGTGAAGAATCCAGATAATGCAATTCTTCGTCGTTCCAGCGACCCGAAGATTGGGCGTTTTCATATACCGCTCGCAAATCTTTTAACTGCCTCCAAATTCTCAGACCCGGGAAGGCAAACTTTCCTTCTGCCTCCTCAATGACCTGCTCTTGCTGGGACTGTGCTTTTCTGCGTTTCACCAAAACCGTAAAAGACTTAGAGTCCAACACTTGCATGATTTTGGTAAAAAACACCGAATGACCTTCAGCTGTTAACCGACCTGGATCCTGAATGACGTAAGGTGAAGAAATGGTTTTGCTTTTCAGCATTGTTTTAAAATACAAACGCAAAAAATAAGCCCATTGCACAATGGCTGATCCTTGAAAAAAACGTCGCTTCTGCTTTGCATTCTGGCGGTTGTTCAAGTAATAATGCAAGGCGGATTGAAAAACCTTGAGGTAAGATCCTTTTTGACCAACGCAATCTTGTCTTCCTGCCAACTTCTTGAGCACGTAAGCATGAACCTCCGGGAAAGGTGTCGCAACTGGTTCTTGGCGTGGATCGTTTTTTTGCACAACGGCAAGATAGTGCGGCTTGACCATCCATGATTATTTTTTATTAACTTGTAGACGATTTGAAAAACAAACTTTTCCATAATCTCCAAGGCGCAGGACAATTGCTTTTTGTTTTCCTGACCATGACTTTTGTGGTGGAAACCCTGCGCTTGATGATGGGCCTTCCTCCACTCGGTGCCAGTCCCATCATTGGTCTGACTATTGCCATCTATTGGGCTTGGAAATTTCACCGCAAAGACATTGGGAGCTTTTTCATTTTTGTTTTCTTATTGGCTTTTTGTGGTTGGGGAGCATACTTGTTCTACGACTTGTCTTTTGATGGACAATGGTACCACCAAGATGCCATCATTCATTTGCGCGATGGTTGGAATCCCTTTTGGGATGCCCCACTGGCACACTCCGCCGTCTCTGGTTTCAATGCGGACTATGTCAATCACTACGCCAAGGCACCTTGGACTTTGGCCTCCGCATTCTATCAGTGTATTCCTAAAATTCAATGGAGCAAGGCCGGCGGTTTACTGTGGTTGACCACCTCCTTTCTCATCACCCTTGGCGGGCTTTTCCGCTGGACCCAAAGGCCTTTCGTCTCCACCATCATAGCGCTGATGCTAGCGCTGTCTCCGGTTTCATTGGGTCAATCTTTGAGCTTTTATGTCGATGGGCAATTGTATGCCTTGATGCTCATCCTCATCATCCTTTTGGCAGACATCTTCATCGATGGCCCTTCCTTTTACCGCTGGTTCAGCGTGGGACTGGCGTTCATTTATTTGTCCAATATCAAATTCACCGGTCTCGTTTACGCTTGTATTTTCTTTTTGGGATTGTGGGTGATTGTTGCTATAAAAAACAAAAAAATTTTATGGAATGTTACCCTTCGTGGTGCCATTATTTTCGTTTTTGCTTTTTTCCTGGTCGGCCATTGCACCTATGTTCGAAATTGGAAAGACAAGGGCCATCCTTTCTATCCTTTGATGGGAGAGAACAATGAGGGGACGCGTATCGCACAGGTTCATTACCCCAAGAACTTTTTTGATATGAATTCTTTGCAGCGCTGGAATGCGGCAACGTTTCATTATCCCGGATACACCTCGCCTGATGAATTTCCTTCACGACCCAAAAGACTATTTCACCGCAAAACTATACGTGAATCATTCCTTTACTACCGCTTGCACCAACCCATGCTCATTGCTCCACTTGGGCCGTTCTCTGCTGAATTGATTCTCTTGCTTATTCCGCTGTTCCTTTTTCTCCTTTGGCGAAACAGAAAAGGCATTTTTCCTTGGCTCCTGGGTGGAATCATTTTGAGCGTTGTGATCCAACCAGAGTTTTGGAACTACCGCTATGCGCCACATCAATTGTTTGTTTATACCTTCGTTCTGCTTTTTGGGTTGTTGGATGCCAACCGCTGGGTTCAACGCTATTCTTTGATCATTGTCTTTGGTTTTTTGACCAACTTCAGCATCATGGGTTATGAATATTATCAATGGAATCGTCAAGGTAGCAGAGCGATTCGTGCAGACCGCAAAGCACTAAAAAACCATACCTTGTATGTGAAAAAAGGATGGCTCAAATCCATGGAAGTACGGTTGAATGAATGGAACGTACAAACCATCACGCCTCCCGATAATCTACCTTCAACGGATTGGAAATCCTTCGCCGCTGACGATTTCTCCAATTATAAATATATATTGAGCCAATGAAAATTCTAATCGACTTAGTGCGCTTCAAAAGCTGGGTGAAGAATGGATTTCTATTTCTACCCTTGGTGTTTTCTTTGAATTTGATTCACGTAAACTTGGTTTCACAGTGTTTACTGGCATTTTTTATTTTCTCTTTATCTTGCTCTTTCATTTATATCATCAACGACTGGGCAGATGCAGAAAAGGATGCGCTGCATCCCAGAAAGAAGAACCGACCGATCCCTTCGGGTCTCATTTCCAAAAACCAGGCACTGTTGGTTGCATTAATTTTGCTGGCCTTAGCATTTGGTTTGTATTTCGCTGCGCATCTACCCTTGGCTTTTGGCGCCATTACCCTGGTATACATCGTTTTGAATCTCGCCTATTCCTTTGTGCTCAAATCTATCAACATCATTGAGTTTTTTGTTGTGGCCATCAATTTTGTTTTTCGTGTTTTGGCTGGCTGTTACGTCATTTCGGTCAATCCGACCTCTTGGATACTCGTCGTCAGTTTTTTCTTGGCCTTATTTCTCATTTTGATCAAACGCAAATCAGAATTGGTTGTATTAAAAGACCAAGCCAAAGAACACCGAAAAGTACTCCAGCATTACACTGTAGCGCTATTGGACAAATTCATCTTCATTGTGGCCACCATCACGGTGATGGCCTATCTGCTGTACACCATGGACACCAAAGTTCAAGCGGCCTTGCACACCGATAAGATGCTCTACACCTCACTGTTTGTGGTTTTGGGAATTTTTAGATTTATTCAATTGAGCCAGTCGCAGGAATTTGAAGGCGAAGGAGATCCTACCACCTTGCTTTTCAAAGACCGTTTTACCCAAATCAACCTGCTTCTTTGGATGGCCTCTTTGATTGCCTTGCTCTATGTCTGAGTCTACACCCATTGCTGTTTTTGACTTTGATGGAACCTTGTACCGCAAGGACACCATGATTCAATTCTGTTGGTACGTGTACAAGCAGCATCCACTCCGTTTGCGCTATGCCACTTTGCAGCTCATCGCCGCTGTTTTGCATTACATCGGTCTCATCCCCATG
>JBDKGG010000031.1:0-2868 GCA_039798325.1 Bacteroidota bacterium | reverse complement strand
AGAGAATCAAGGGTTTCTGCATTTAACTAAGTACCCCGGGCGGGACTTGAACCCGCACGACCGCAATGGTCACAGGATTTTAAGTCCTGCGTGTCTACCGATTCCACCACCAGGGCATGTTCCTTCGGTTATATGATAAAAAAAATCCCGACGAGGTCGGGATTTACCTTGAGCGGGAGACGAGACTCGAACTCGCGACCCTAACCTTGGCAAGGTTATGCTCTACCAACTGAGCTACTCCCGCTTAAAAGAACGTTTGGGATGCAAAAATACACTCAATTTCTATTTGCGCAAGTGTTTTTTCATCTTTTTTTCCCTTCCCATTTTTCCACTATGGTTTTCAATACTTTGTCCGTCGCTCCAGCTCCTCTCCGCACCAATTCTCGGGCATTCTTCCCCACTTCTTCACCTTTCTCCGCATGCTCTATCCAATCCTCCAATTGTCGCTTTGCTTGCTCCACTCCTTCAACCCGTACACCTCCTTCCCGCTCAACCATCAACTTGGCCTCCATAAAGCGTCCATCGTTGGGCCCCCAAAGCACCGCACAGCCATGGGCCGATGGCTCCAGTATATTGTGTATTCCCTTTCCCCATCCGCCTCCAACAACAGCCATCTCCCCCAATCGATACAAACCACCCAAATCACCCATGGTATTCAAGATCAATACCCGCTTCTCCAATCCCTCTCCCTTTTGAAACATCTCCGTTGCCCGAACCGTTTCTCCTAAAAATCGCTGCTCTATGGACAAAATGCGATGCTCTTCAATGTGGTGAGGCGCAATGACCCACTTGATGTCGTTGTATTTTAATACCAAAGACTGAATGAGTGTCTCTTCTTCTTCATAGGACGAACCCAAGACCACCACCCGACTTTGTCCTTTCCAATTCACAAATTCTATTTTCAAAGCAGCCTCTTGTGCCACCTTCCAAACCCGGTCATACCGCGTATCTCCACTCACCGTCCATTGATCAATTCCTATTCCAGACAACAACCGACCAGAAGCTTCGTCTTGTACATGAAAGTCCCCAATGCGCTGCAAAACGCCTGACCAATAACCTTTAAGTAGTCCCGAAAAAAAACGATGCTGTGGTCGGAAAATAGCCGAAAATAAAACAACAGGAATCTCACTTTCATTCAGAATGCGGAGCATATTGGGCCAAACCTCATACTTCACAATGACAACCATGCTGGGACGCATCTCCTTTATGAAGCGGGACATCGCCTTGGTTGTATCCACCGGTAGATAAAGTATTAAATCGGCACCAGCATAATTCTTTCGTACTTCATAACCACTGGGCGAATAAAAAGTCAGCACCACGCTTGCGGTTGGATATAATGCTTTGAATTCCTCTATAACCGGACGACCTTGCTCAAACTCACCCAAGGATGCGGCATGAATCCAAAAAACTTTCGCATCTGGATTTTGTGTACGCCATTCTCTCATGAGCCCAATGGATCCCTTCTGTCCTTTGAACAATTGAGCGGCTTTTAAGGAAAACAGAGCGGCTAGGCCCAATAAGATCTGGTAGACTTTTAAGACAACACCCAAAACATAATCCAAGACCACCATCAATTCATGTAAAATTTATCTGGTGCGCGCTGGTACAAATGCAAAACCCAACCCAACTTCAAACCCACATATCCATCAGATCGCTTTCCTTGGTCCACTTGCTGGGTATCGTAATTGTATCCACGAACACTATGGGTTTGTCCTTGAATCCATTCTATTCCGCCCACCAAATTGACCAATTTGTTATTGCTCATGTAAAAGTATCCCAAGAAGGCGCGCCCCATGAATCCAGCTGTGAGCCGGTCATAACCTCGAATATAATCTCCCTGTAAGGCATTGATTTCATGGCTTTGGTGCTCCAATCTGATTTTGTGTGACATATACCCCAAACCTACTGTCGCCAAGAGCCCACTGTTCAAATTGGGGCCCAAAGCATTGAACAGATGTCCCGCTTCAAAACAAGCAGTCCAACCGCGCTGTTGAATGTATACAATGGCCGGCTGTCCTTGATTGTCCAATATCTCACCCCTGTCGGTATACAGATTTTGCATCAAGCCGGGCTCTGTCACTTTATTTCCAAAATGATACTGGAACTGCACTCCCCAATAGTGACTCTTTTTGTCTTTGATGTCAAAGGCCATTCCCAATGATCCTGAATTGCCAAAGCGCTTGGCCAAATCGGCCACTGGTGAATGGTGTCCATACAAAATGGAAATGTGCGGATTGAACAACACACTGTCTCTTACCTGAAATTGAGCCTGCGCAAGAGACACCCAAAAAATCAATCCCAAAACCAAATACAACTTCTTCACTGCACCACCAATTTAAATCCTACTCCATGAATATTGACTATGGATATCGCTTCGTCTTGTGACAAATACTTCCGCAGACGCGTGATGAAAACATCCATGCTTCGTCCAACAAAATAATTGTCATCCCCCCAAACCATATTGGACAAAAGCTCTCGCTCTAAAACTTGTCCTTGATGATCCACCAACAACTTTAGCAAATCCGCTTCTTTCTTGGTCAACTTTCGTTGTGAATCTGGACCAATCAATTCAAAATTTTTGAAATCAAACTGGTATCGACCAACGGTCTGAATGGCCAGCGTCTTGTTGGAAAACTTCTCGTTCCTTTTTAATATGGCCTTGATTCTCAAAATCAACTCTTCGCTTGAGAATGGCTTGGTGATGTAATCATCACCGCCGAGTTGAAAGCCCTTGATTTTGTCTTCTGCCAATCCTTTTGCGGTAAGAAAAACAATGGGAATGGTTTCGTTGATTTTGCGAATATCTTCAGCCAAAGAAAAACCATCCTTCTTGGGCATCATCACATCCAACAAGCACAAATCATAAGC
>JBDKGG010000030.1:0-80071 GCA_039798325.1 Bacteroidota bacterium | reverse complement strand
AGCGATTTGTTTTTGCGATTGCTTTAAAAGACAATGATGAACTCATCGGGGAAATTGGGTTGCATCTGGACAAAACGAACAACAGCGCCCAATTCGGGTATTGGATTGGTGAACCTTTTTGGAACAATGGCATCGCCACTGAAGCCACTTCCGCCATTCTGAAATTTGGCTTTGAGTCGCTACACCTCAATAAAATATATGCGACCCACTACCCTGACAATGTCGCATCAGGTAAAGTGATGTTAAAAAACAAGATGATCAAAGAAGCCGAGATGAAAGATCATTACAAAATCAATAACGAATACAGAAGCGTAATTCAATATCGACTCACCCATCAGGAATATCAAGATCTTGTTGTAGCTTCGAATTAAAGATGAGGACATTGTTTTTCTCCAATAACGCTATCCAATCTTGGTGCACATCATGGTTGCGTCTTCTCTTTTCGATTTCATTTTTTTTGGTTTGCTTTTCTTCCTTTGCTCAACCCGGTGATCGATACTATGAGCATCGATTAAAAGATTTTCAAAGCATTCAAGATTCCATTCGTCAACACCCCAAAGACCCTATTTTCAAGTGGGCTCGAATTGAAATGCTCTTTCATCCTTTTTTCGACTTGCACACCGCTCCTTCTGATAAGCTAGAAGATTATGCCATTCGCTATATGGATATTTATCGGGAGTCTGAGTCAGATTCCATCACCGTGATGATGCGACAGCCCTGCGATATGTGCCCCAACGTTGCGGTTCGCATTTTTAATCCAGCCAAAGAAATGTTGCTTTTTTTGACAACACATGAAAAGGAATTGCTCCAAGACCTTGATCAACTCATACAGTACAAATACGAAATAAAAGCACCTTGGTATTTCGGATCGCATTACTCTGCAAATCTGGCTTCATTCCTTTTCAAGCGTGGTCAATTCCATTATGTCAGTGGAAGAAAAGACTTGGCTATTGCGGATTATTTAAATGCTTTGGAAGCCAAACCCAACCAAGAGCTGAAGAGGCAAATATATATTTCTTTGGCTGCTTATTATTATACCGGTGAGCAACACTCAGAAGACAATGCAAAACAAGCACTGAAATACATCGATCGATTTGACGAGAACGATACAAGGTATCCAAAGGAAAGAATTGAACTCTTGTTCTCCATGAGCGACTCCGCCTTTGTGATTGATTACTTTCAAGGAAGATCAGCTCACGCATTGCAGAAATATCTTGACCTATTGAACAAAAGAGAATCAGCAAGCGATCCAGGTTATGAAGAGGCAAAGGCATTTGACGATTACAAGAAATACGAAAAGTTGATTTTGGAATATTTGAAAAAGATCCAAACCCAAGTCAGTCGTGAGGATGTCAAGAAACAAAAGAATCAAATGTTGGAAAAAGTGAAATGATAAAAATGTCATTCGAATAGAAAACCAAAAAATATCTTTATATCTTTATATACCTGTATTTACGTCGCCACTTTTAAGAACCAAATCATCCATGTACTGCATCAAATGAATAAAAATAAAATCTTCCTCTCCATTGCAGTGCTTCTCATGGCATTGGGCATCGTTGCGTTTTCATTCAACTCAAATCCTGTTGATGACCGAATATTAAGCTACACGGTGGATCCCAAAATACAGGAAGTAAAACTGTATTGGAAGGATGAAAAAGGTAAGTCTATTCAAAGCCTTCAAAACCTAAAAGACCATCTTGACAGCCAAAACAAAACCCTCCTCTTTGCGATGAATGGCGGCATGTACCTTCCGGATGGTTCACCACAAGGTCTTTTCATACATGAACATAAAACATTGACTCAGATTGATACAAACAGCGGAAATGGAAACTTCTACATGAAACCCAATGGCATTTTCTACCTGATGGCGAACAACACTCCACATATGTGCACGACTTCTGATTTTTCAGACAATGATCAAATCAAATATGCGACGCAATCCGGACCGATGCTCATCATCAATGGACAAATTCATCCAGCATTCCAAAAAGGCTCTCCCAATCTGAAAATCCGAAATGGTGTGGGCATATTGCCCAATAATCAAATCCTTTTTGCCATTTCTAAAACCGAAATCAACTTTTATGACTTTGCAGAATTCTTTCTAAAACAGGGTTGTAAAAACGCTTTGTATTTGGATGGGGTTGTTTCTAGGGCCTATTACCCAAAAGGCAAATGGATACAAACGGATGGTCAATTTGGGGTAATGATTGGGGTGACTGAGTGAGAATCAAAAACAAAAACATTGAACCACAACATCATCCCCATTGAATCGATTCTCGAAAGAGATGTTGATCTGATTCTGCTCGAAGAACTATCAACCGATGCGTATTTCTGCCAGTGGTTCACTGCAAAGCTTGCGCTACCCTCTCCCAGCGCAATCAATGGTGCATGGCGGAGTATATCCGCCTTTGGGCTCGGAGAAACCGATATTCTATTTTCCTATCAAGCCAATGAAAAAAAGATTTTCGTTCTCATCGAAAACAAACTCGATGCAGACTTTCAAAACGAGCAATTTATCCGATATGAAAAGCGTGCACAGGAATACATGGACAATCAAGAATGCGATTGGGCGTTCCCGATCTTGATTGCTCCAAAACTTTACTGCGAAAATCAAATGGACTTCGAGAATTATATTTCCTACGAAAGCATTGCTGACAAACTTGAATCCGATGGAACGAAAAGAAGTACATTCAAAAGTCAATTGCTGCGCATCGCAGTGGAAAAATTAAGGCGCGGATACCAACCGGTCAATTCCATTCCCGTTCAAAGTTTCTGGCTTTCCTATTGGCAATACCGAGAATCCCATTTCCCAAACTTGACCATGAAAAAACCAGACATTGTCCCACACAACAGTGATTGGCCCATGCTGTATGATGAACGCCTAAAAGAGGTTGTTTTCTATCACAAATTGGCGCAAGGAAATGTTGATGCCACATTTAAATGTCTCTCCATTGAGAAAGAAAAAGCGATAAAAGAACAATTACCTAAATGGGCCATCATGGTAAAACACAGCAAGAGTGTTTCCGTTCGTGTTCATTCAAAAAAGATTGATCGTACCAAGGACTTTCAGCATCAAATCATGCTTATTGAAGAAGGGTTAAAGGACATGGATCGATTGAGAGACTGGATCATCGCTAACAAAAATTTGTTTGATTCCCGTGATTCATCTTAAGCGAATTATTTAAGTTCAACAACTTGTTTTTAACCAAAAACGCTATACCAGTCCAAACCTTTTGACTTACCTTTCGGAAGGAATGATTGACGCTATACTCGACTACCACCAGCAGCTTTCTGAATCAGAAAAATCCATCTGTCATGCCCTATATACCATCATTTGCACGGAGTTGACAGAAGCTGAAAATAAAGTATGGCATGCGCACCCTGTCTGGTTCATCAACGGCAATCCAATTGTTGGATATAGCCATCAAAAAAAAGGCATTCGATTGATGTTCTGGAGCGGTGCAGATTTTGAGGAACCGAATCTGAATGTTGCAGGAAAAAAATTCAAAGACGCTTCCATCTTCCTCCTTCATCCTGAAGAAATCAACCGTGAAGCAATCAGCAGATGGCTGAAGAAATCGCGAAATATTCAGTGGGACTATAAAAACATTGTCAAACGAAAAGGAAAACTAGAAAAAATTAAACTTAAAGACAACATGATTAAACTAACTTTTCAAATAGAAATCCAAGCACCCATCGAAAAAGTTTTTGATTCCATGCTCGGCATCTCCGATAAAAAAACATACGAACTTTGGACAGCTGAGTTCAACCCTACCTCAACTTATGAAGGAAATTGGGAAAAAGGAAGCAAGATGTACTTTATCGGAGTGGACGAGAATGGAGAGAAAGGAGGGATGGTCTCTGAGATTGTAGAGCATATTCCACACGCGTTTATTTCTATTCGTCATTATGGATTGGTAAAAGGCTCATCAGAAATCACGGAGGGACCAGAAGTGGATCAATGGGCCAATGGTTTTGAGAATTACACTTTTGCTCACAACAACGGCATGACTTGCGTTACTGTGCATTTGGACACTGTAGACGAATTTGCTGACTACATGAATGAATCGTTTCCAAAGGCTTTGATCGAATTAAAAGGGTTTTGTGAAAGCTAATTTGAGTCGATTCATCGTTACTTTTCTTTTCCTATTGGTCACCAAACTTTGCTTGACCCAAATCTCCGGGCCATGGCACAGCTCTTTCTATGACATGCCGATCACTGACTTTAGCATGACCCTCAAAGGGCCAGTTAAATCTTGGTCGCTCAGCAATTCCAAAGGCGAAACCCGCACCATCCAATATGACAAGTCTGGCAAGGTAACCGACGACACTTTTCGAGGAACAACGCAAACCTTTGTCCCACCTGACTTCATGCTCATCAAACTCAAAAAAGAATTGGAGAGGAAGTATCCCATAGCACAACGACAAGACACATCAACGCACAACAATCATGGTCAATTGATTCACAAACAAGTGAAAGATAATTACGACGATAGAGTTTCCGATTACAATGAGAGAAACATCTTTGACCCTCATGGCAACATATTAACGCATCAAAAATCATATTCTACCACTGAAATGAGGGCTTGGAATTCTTTGCATGGACATGATCAACCCACCTACATCACCACCACCCACACCTCCGTTTTAGCCATCTTCAAATACAATCAAAAAAGGAATTTGAGAGAAATAGAATACCTTCATTCCGATCCGTTTCAAAACCTAAAAATACTTTATTTGTATGATGAGCAAGACAACCTCATCGCCACCAACCGCTATGACCACTACAACATTCGCACTGGCTACATGAAAGACAACTACCTCAGTGAACTCATCCCATCTGACATCGATACCAATTTTTCCATCACCTCCATCTATCCTGAATATTGGAGCCAAGGAATTCCCGCGCACAACGCATGGAAATTCAATGATCAGGGTCAGAAAATAGAATACAACGCCTACGGTTACAAACCCAACGGAGGAGCTGCCGTCATTAGCTTCATTGCCAAATGGGAATACGATGATAAAGGGAAACTGAAAAAGGAAATTCATTTTGACATTTGGCACAACCGAATCAGTGCCGTACTGGAATTCGATCCATATGGAAACGTCATCAAAGAAACGGAAATCGGTTACGATGGCAAAAAAGACAAAATCACTGAAATGAAGATTGAATACTACTCCAAATAACATTCTGAACCCATGATGAGGACAAATGCCATGACCAAACTGCCAACCTATTTACTGTGTTATTGGTGCATTTTTTCTATCACCACATCATTGACATCTTGCGGAAAAACGTTGCCACTTCGAAAAAAACACACCGAACCTTTGAACCAACAATTCAAAGGGAAATTCCACAACCAATCTTTTCAAATAAGCGGAAGAAATCCCTACCAAGACAACACTTCCATTCTTCAAGAGTTGGAAATATTTCCCCCTGAATCAGAATGGATCAGCATTGAATTTGGACGCAACAACGAATTTTACCTTCACTATCCAAAAGGTAGTGACACCTTAACCTCAAAATTCGAAGGGAAATTCAAGAAAAACGGAAGCTATCAAATTTGGTTACGCAGAAAACGAATCGAAATCCCTCCTTTTTTTCCAATCATTTTCAGCCGCGTTGACATCAAACGACTACGTTTCCATTTGGACTTAGAAAACAACTTGGTGATTCACAACAAATGGGCGCGCACGGCAAGTATCTTTATTCTTGCGGGAGGAGCCAGTGGGAAGTATAATTCGTTTTTTTTCAAAAGGTAATTTAGTTAACTCTTTCATTAAACCATTTCATGCAATACCGCTCTAAAGAGAATAAGCGCTTTTTTATGAAAATTCAATTAACCATCATTTCAATGCTCCTTTGTCTAAACCATGTTCTTGCTCATCAGCATCATGACAATCCGGATCATTCAAGAACTTGGAATCTAAAAAATGAGGAAATAGATGGATCGTTTTTGTACAATAAACATGATAGCATATTCATCACCAACCATGAGAACTCAATCATCGCGTTTTCCATTCATCAATTGAGTACAAATGATAAAATTTACGTTGAGAAAAGAATTGCAGAGATAAATGAATTGAACGAGCCAATTTCAGTTCATCACACCGGTAATAAAAAAATAAATTATTTCGCCATTGCAGCTCTAGCCTTGTTAATTATCTCTGCTACATGGTATGCATCAAGATCAATGAACAAATCAAAAACAATACAACTGCTGCTTCCACTTTTCTTTGGTGCAAGTTTTATTATCGTTGGTTTCACTGATCCCAACATTATCAGAAACGCCTTCCTTCCATTTGCACCCAACGTAAACACTTTTTGGGACGATACTTATTTTTATGTGGAATCCAAGGGCATTCCTGCTACACATGAAATGATGGTGGGAATTTCCAATCATGGCTGGCAACAACAAGTGCCTATACCACAATGTTACATAGGGGCCAATGCATGGAGCATTCCCTTAAACCCTGTGATGTCATCTAATCCAATTCCTGTAGATGATGTTCATTTTACTCGAGGTGCCATTGCCATTGCGGTGAATGGCGTTCCTATTTTTAATCCGCACACCAACACTGGGGTTGACGCACTAACAGATGGGCAGCTGGACCTTTATGGAGGTCATTGTGGACGTGGAGATGATTACCATTATCACACCGCTCCGCTTCATCTTTACAATTCAAACTTTTCCCATTTGCCCATTGCTTATGCTTTTGACGGATTTGCTGTATATGGCAACTTGGAACCAGACGGATCTGTGATGGCTACCCTAGACAACAACCATGGCCACTTTTACAATGGGGAATACCATTACCACGGCACTTCAGCATCACCATACATGATTGCCCAATTTGCTGGTGTAGTAACAGAAGACGCTACACATCAACTCATTCCCCAAGCGCAAGCGCATCCTGTCAGAACAGAAAATTGGACTCCGCTCAACGGCGCGCTGATCACGGCATGCCTCCCCAACAACAGTGGAAATGGATATCAATTGAACTATTCATTGAACAACACCGCAGGATACGCTGTAAATTATGCTTGGAATGGCACCACCTATACTTTCGATTACATAACACCCAACTCCAATAATACCATTGAATACATCGGATTCGAACAATGCGAAATCCCAACAGCGATACAACAAGCCGACTATCCCAACCCCTCAACCCTATTTCCCAATCCATTCATTGATCATGTGCAGCTAACAAACCCTAAAAAAGGGCAATACTTCCAGCTTTTCAATGCAACAGGACAGTTGCTGTTTTCTACTTTCGATCTTCACGATCAAAATTTTAGTCAACTTTCTTCGGGTACCTATTTCTTGAACGTACTTCCCAATCATCAAATTTATCGACTAATCAAAAACTAACCTCGATTCAAAAAAGGAAATAAAAAATCCGCATGAAAGCCATCAATCATTGATTAAATTCGTTTAACCAAAACAAAAAGTTCAACCATGAAAAACAAAAACATCCTTTTCGCCTTCATTGGCGCTTGCTTCTTAACCATGACCAGTTGCAGTGAAAACTATTCCAACAGAGAACGCATCGGTGTCATCACCCAGTTTTCTGAAACCGGATTGGTTTGGAAAAGTTGGGAAGGTCACTTGAATGTTACCCAAACTGGGATGAACAGCAGTGTGCCTTTTGACTTCTCCATAGACAACGATCAACCCGACGCCAAAATCATTGCACAATTGGATTCTGCTGCACAATATGGCTGGAAAGTCAAATTGGTTTATCACGAAACATCAGGAAAAAATTGGTTTAATAATCGTGGTGAAACCAATCACTTCATCACCAAGGTTGAAGTGCTTGAACGAAATTTCGGCAACGCCTTCAAATCGCAAGGATCAAATGAAACAACGGGTAAAGTCGTTGACACCGTTTATGTCGTCATCACGCCCGACAATCCGGATTACAAGAAGTTTTTCAAGTAAATTAATTTCTTGGGTTTAATTGCAATCATGTAAAATAATATACTCATGGGCAAAAAAAATAAAAGTGAAAATACATTTTTCAAAAGCGTTGAATGGATTACATCGTCAATGACTTGGCTTCAAATTTTCATATCCCCCTTTGCATTGGGTCTGATCATCGGCATAGTCATCTACCTTTCAAACCCAACATTGATTGGTCAGATTATAGGTGGAGCAACTATAGTCATTGGATTACTCCTCGGAATTAGATGGGCCAATAGAAAAAGGAAAACAGAAGGAACTGTGCAGTACATGTCAAAAATTATTGCAACCCCAGAATTAGACAAAGAGAATACGTCCAATTCACATGTGAATGATTAAATGATATTCTAAAATAAACGGAATGATGAACTAACGCAATTTCATAAATACACTATGAAAAATAAGTGGTCATTGTTCATATTTCTTGGATTATTGCAGAATGATTTATGAAAATTACAATAAAACAATTATACAAATCAATCACTACATTTTTTTTGGCCTTTACCATCTATTTTTCCATTGCTCAAGATAGACCTTTAGGCAGTTGGAACATCCTCAATCTCAAATTCAGCCCTCATGTCAAATGGAGCGTTTTTGCGGAAACACAAATTCGTTCTCTTAAATTTTATGACCATTTTCACTACTACGAATACAAAGGCGGCGTAAACTACAAAGCCTCGCAATTGGTTACCCTTACGATTGGAGCCGGCAGTTATCAAACCTTTCAGGAAGGCGGTGATTTTGTATCGCCCAAAAACAATGATGAGTTTCGTCTATGGCCACAAATGACCATTCAAAACAACTTGGGTGCCGTGAAGATGGAACAACGCGCGCGATTTGAAGCCCGATATACTTCTAGCGGATACAGAAACCGCTACAGATACCGATTGGGATTCTCCTATCCATTGGGTCAAATCTCCAAAAAACTCGACCCCCTCTCCATACAATGCAACAACGAAATTTTCTTTAGCAACCGTGAGCCCTATTTTGAAAGAAATCGTTTTCAACTTTTGACACTCTTCAAGATCAATGAAAACAACACCATTCAATTGGGATATCTACATCAATTCGATTACAAAATCAATGATGAGATTGGTAGACAATTTTTGATGATTGGATACTTCATGGAATTAAAAAATCATTGAAATTGGATCAAATTTCATTCATCAGTATCCCATGAGCAAGACCATAAAATTCTCACTAACCAGCATCTGGATTGTTTTCTCTCGAGCCTACGATGCACATTGCACCGCCCAACTCACGCCTGATTTGAGCAAAGAAGCCAATCCATTGGTCACTGTAGTTGGAATTTCAACTTGGACTCCCCTATTGGCGATTATATCGCTTTTAACACTGTATTCCTTGTTCGCTTATTTTCAATCAACCTATCATACAATGGATTTGGCCCCCAAAGAAAAAGGATTTCGTTTCAATGAATTTGCAACCTACTTGTATCTGGGTCGCAAAGAGCACTGGTCTGCATTTCTATTCAAATTTCCACAAGAGATCAAACGTTTCCATCAATACATGGGTCACACCTTAACCCCTTGCTTGGTTTATGCGGGAATCATCTCAACTGCCATGTGGCTTCTTATTCATCATGCAGAATGGTATCGTTCCATACACAACGCGACAACCATCTATGGTGTATTAATTACGGGTTGCGTTGTCATTGCATACAACTGGAATAGAAAAATGTACCAAGCCTATTCAAGCCACACCCACAATGTTTAGGAAAGAGATTCTGATATTATCGCCACTCATCTTGATGGCATGCGTTGGCCAATCGCAGATTGAAGTGCCGCAATCTGTCATGCAGCCAATTGAGGTCATTCAAAAAGCCAAAAGGCACAGTCCGCTCAGATCTTGGCTATGGAACACGGATACTACTCCAGAATGGGATAATAACCAAAAACAATGGACTTTCATCCTCTACAAATACAAACACATCAATAGGGGGCAATGCAAATTCACCAATGGATGCACCATTGTGAAGAAACTGGCCGTTACCATAGATGACCACAACAAAAAAGTGGTCTCAAAAAAAATCTCCAAAACGCAATATTACAATTACGAATAATTTCCTCGCCCAATGAAACCAATATCTAAACTTTCACAAAGTGAAACGCCACATTGGGAATGGTTCATTGCGTTGTTAGCGGTTTTGAAAAAAGAAAATCAACCAACGACTTTGAGACTTGAAAAACTACTGGGTACGGAGAAGGAAAATCCCACTGGCGAAATCCGCGGATCAAAATTCATTGTACCCTTTAATAGCAACATCAAGAGCATTGCCCTCAACCCCATTCTCGATCGACAAGATGAGGATGTTCCTCCAATTGCAATGATCCTGGCTGGTAATACTTTCGGGATAACGCTCGCTGAATTAACACAACTATTCTTCATTGAATCGACACAGTTGAACCGTTACGATGAAGGGACCAATTTCATTTTTGTTCCGCAATCCAACGAGTATGGCTTTCTTCGTCTGACATGCTGGACGCCAATGGAGATAGACTATTCCCAACAGATGGATGGAATCATATTTTTCCATTTCACCTTTGAATTCCCCTCGGCTAAACCGATTCAATGAAGACCCTGATTCAATCATGATAAGGGTTAAATAGATCGGATATCAGAAATAAATCCTGAAAATCTTTTCCATTGAATTCTTAATGAAAACTAAATTTCTATCAAAAATCATCATTCTTGCTGATCTTTACCCTCAATGTCAAGAATCAATAGTCAAAAAACCACATCGTTCTTGGAGTCATTGCCTTGCTTAATGATGGTTTTTCATTTCTTATTCTTGGTATTATTTTCAAACGCTTATTCAGCGTCAGAGCGCGCCGAATCTGGAGATTCAACTTTCATTCATACTGCTCAGCATCCCATTTCAATTCCTTTCATTATTTTAATTGAAGAAGAAATCAATGAAGATGAAAGTGATTCTGTATCTCAAATCAAAAAGAAAGAAAACCGCTTTCACCGAGAACTGAATGAAAGTCGGGAAAAAACAATCACGGCATTAGGTCCTTTGAAAAGGAATTCTTCCATAGGATCAAAACCGCTGAACGGACAACGCAGTGGATTGGAAATTCTCTTGTTTCTTCATCAATTAAAATTAGACTTTTAGAACAACTGTAACCAATCTTCATACATTTAGATTAACAGTTTTTCCGTCTAATTATGCATAAATCAGAAAACATTAGTGCGTTCTTATCGCACATCGAACATTATTTACCCAGTCAAGCAGCCCTGAAGGATTTTATCCATCACAATACGCTGCATGGATTTCAGCATCTGCCATTTCATGAGGCCATGAAAACGGCCAGTACAGATTTTGGCTACGCTACTTACCTCAGCTTGGATGAATTCCGTGAACTCCATCAAGCGGGACGCATCGCTCCTTTGGAGTTAGAAAAAGCCATCCACCAGACCATTCAAGAAGGCAGAACCAACCTTACCGCGGATCGGCTGATGCACGCCGCTTTGCAAGAAGACTTCTCTGAAGTTTCCATCAATCGTCAGGATAGCCGATCCTTGTTTTGGAAGCGCAAGTACAACCAAAGCATCAACAAGGCCATTCATCCCAGATTGTTTAGAATACTCGCTGCTTATTTGGATCAAGGTGTTGCCGAATGGAATTTCCCCAATACTGCCGCTTCTTTCTTGGACTCATTGCACGAACTGGAAAACAACGGCATCACCAGTATTTTCAAGTCAAAAGAAACCAAACAACAATTCCTTCAAAAGAATTGGGACTTGATGCCCCTGTTGCATCAGATTATCGGCAAGAATGATCACTGGGAAAGTTATTTAACGGATCTTTTGTTTGCCCATCCTGGATGGTCCGGATTTGTAGCCATGATGGAGCACGATCACAGCAAGAGTAACCACAAACGCCCCATTACTTTAGTGGAGTTGATTGTTCTTGAATTGTATCTCGAATTGGATACACTGGCCAACAGAAGACCAAAGCAAGATCAATTGCAATGGATGAATTGGTCCTACCATCCGATTGAACCAGTGGATAGTGAAAAAAGAGATCTGGCTTTTATCACGCTATCGATTTGGCAAGAGGCGTATGAAGGGACTTATCACAACACGGTATTGCAATCGATTCAAGAAGGTTACCATGGGATTCAAAATGCTATTGCTCCAAAATTCCAAGCTTTATTTTGCATTGATGATCGAGAATACACCTTGCGCAGGCATTTGCATTTGATTGAGCCACATTCTCAGAGCTTTGGAACTCCTGGATTCTTTGGTTTGCCATTTTACTTTCTTCAACATGAAGGACACTTGCATTCAAAAGCCTGTCCAGCGCCCGTTACCCCTCAGACCATCCTCTTGGAAAAAAAGGATGCAAAAAGAATGAAGAAATCACATGTTCATCACAGGAGCCATGGATTTACCCAAGGATGGATCATTTCCAATTTCGCTGGAATTGTATTTGGTTTCAAACTGCTTTTGAATTTGTTCTTCCCTAAAAAATCTTTATTGGGAACGGAGTCCAATTCATACATGGCAAATGACACCGATATTGTATTTGAAAACAACGGAGAAATGCATCAGGGACTTCGCGTGGGATTCACAAAAGAAGAAATGGTGCAATATGTATCTGGCGTGTTAAAAAGCATTGGACTCACCAAAAACTTTGCAGATCTTGTGTACATCGTTGGACATGGCGCCAGCTCCATCAACAATCCATATTTTGCTGGATACGATTGCGGCGCATGCAGTGGTCGCCCGGGGAGCGTTAACGCTAGGGTTTTTGCTTTAATTGCCAACAAGCCCGAAATTAGAGTAGCATTGGGGGAAATGGGAATCATCATCCCCGACAACACCCGATTTGTTGGAGCCCTGCATGACACAACCAATGATGAGATTTTCTTTTACGATGAAGCGCAATTCTCAGAGAATCAGAAGAAACAACACGAAGAAAATAATCGTTCATTCCAAGCAGCTCTATTGGCGAACAAAAAAGAAAGATCGCTCCGTTTTGATGAATTGAAAAATGATTCAGATGAAAACCGCATCATCCAAAAAATGAATCAAAAATCTGTATCTCTTTTCGAAATCAGACCAGAATGGAACCATACGGATAATGCTTTGGTCATTATTGGAAACTTTCAATTGGTCAATGGTCTGTATTTGGACAAACGTCCTTTTTTAAATTCCTACGATCCAGCATCAGACCCCAATGGTGACTTGCTCAAGGGCATCATTCAGGCTGCAGTGCCTGTTTGTGGCGGCATTAACCTAGAATATTACTTCTCGCGCGTGGACTCGCAAAATTTGGGAGCAGGTTCCAAATTGCCGCACAATGTGGTTGGATTGTTTGGGTTGAGCAATGGTGTGGATGGTGATTTAAGACCAGGACTCCCCAGTCAAATGGTTGAAATCCATGAACCCGTTCGCATCCTCTACATCATTGAACAAGATCCCAATGTTGTATTAAAAGTCATTGAGAACACACCGGCATTGCATGATTGGATTGACAATGAATGGGTAAAAATCAGCGTGATTGCCCCCCTCACCAAAACAACCAAAATGCTCAGAAATCGTCAATGGATGGATACGGTTTTCTCGTCAGAAAGACCTATAAAACAACAAAACATCAGCATTAAAGATGTGGTAGCCAAAAAAGCACCCATCATCCAAACAATAGAGGAGGCAGTGTCATGAACCATTTCATTCACCTATTGGTCGGCATTCCAATCTTCAGTTTTTTGATGAGCTTGTTCATCCAAGAAAACAATGAAAAAGCGATTGGGCGCTTGGCCTACTTTTCGAGCCTGATTAATCTAATCATCACCACTGCGTCCGTGCTAACCTGGTTGTTCATGCCGCAGTCAGCCTACAATTTGCATGACTTGAGCATCTACCACAACCATGATTACGATTTCTACATTGACTTTCTGGTTGACCGAACTTCATTGACCTTTACTTGGGTGGGATCCTTTATCACATTCATGGTAATTACCTATAGCAGACGCTATATGCACAAGGAGTTCGGATTTAAAAGATACTTCAATACCATTCTACTGTTTTATGTTGGGTATACCATCATTGCCTTATCCGGCAATTTTGAAACCTTATTCATCGGATGGGAGTTTCTTGGAATATCTTCTTTCTTGCTGATTTCCTTTTATCGATTCAGGTATTTACCTGTTCGAAATAGCGTCAAGGTTTATTCCATTTACCGCATTGGTGATATTGGTATTCTGCTGACCATGTGGATGAGCCATCATTTGTGGCATCGCAACATCTCCTTCTCTGAAATTCAAGATTGGGGATGGGTTCATGATCAATTGACCCTGCATCCTTCAACAGCGTTGTTTATTTCGGTCATGATTATCCTGGCTGCCATTGCCAAATCGGCTCAGTATCCATTCACGGGATGGCTGCCACGTGCCATGGAAGGTCCAACCCCATCCAGTGCCATCTTTTACGGCGCTTTATCCATTCACATGGGCTGTTTTCTATTGCTCAGAACCGACCACATTTGGGGAGCCAATATTGGAGCCCGATGGGTCATCGGCATCATAGGAGGAGTTACCGCCATCATCAGCCATTTGATTACCAAAACACAGAGCACTTTAAAAGGTCAAATTGCCTATAGCTCAGCCACCCAAATCGGAATCATGTTCATTGAGATTGCCCTTGGTTTAGAATCAATGGCATTGCTTCATTTTGCAGGCAATGCCTTCCTTCGTTCATACCAGCTACTGACCTCGCCATCCCTAATGGCATTAAAGATCAGAGAACAAACCTTTGAGCCCGCCGAACTTGAAGAGACAAGCCATTCATCCAATGGGATGCGTAGGTTTAAATCCACCATCTATCTATTGGGACTGAAAGAATGGAATTTGGATCACCTCATCTTTTTATTGATTTTCCGTCCACTCAAATGGATTGGAAAACCTTTCAAGAGATTTTCTCTATTGCAACTAATGTTGGTATCTCTCCCCATTTACTTTTTTGGATTGATGATGATTCCAAGCGGAAATCATGACACCCATGGCATGTATCATCAAATCGGCAGTTTGATTGTTGGCATACTTGCCGTTGTTTTCATTTCACGGGCCTATACGGAAAAGGAAAATGCAGTTCATGCTTGGATTTTTGTCATTGGAACCCATTTCCTCATTGATTTAGCGGTATCCTTGAATCAACCTTTAAATGCCAAGGAAACCACGATGTATTTGAGTGGCGTTGTCCTTTCTGGCATCATCGGTTTGGCCATCTTGCTTTTTATTCAAAGCAAGCATCAAGTCATCACCCTTTTCGATTATCAAGGAATGGCTTCAAAATACGCTAAACTGTCCGCTATATTTTTAATTACCGCACTCGGCATTTCAGGATTTCCCATCAGTACATCTTTTTTCGGGGAAGATCTCATCTTTGTACACATCCATGAAAATCAAGTCACATTGGCCACCATCACGGCCTTGGTATTTGTGATCAACGGCATTACCGTCATTCGATTGTATGCAAAGATATTTTTAGGCACACATCAAAGAAACGTTCAAGAAAAATCAGAATTAACACTATAAAAAAAAGTATATGAATACAATTTCAAAATATAAAAGCCATTTAAGCGCAGATATTCTATCGGGCTTCATGGTATTTTTATTGGCATTACCCTTGAGTTTGGGAATTGCAAAAGCAAGTGGTTTTCCTCCTGCGATGGGGGTACTTACCGCAATGATTGGTGGCTTGGCCACCGTATGGTTCAATGTCTCTCCCTTAACCATCAAAGGTCCTGCTGCCGGGCTAATCACCATTTGCTCCGGTGCCATTATTGAGTTTGGTGGTGGCGAGCAAGGTTGGCAAATTGCCGGAGCAGCAATCGTTGTGGCTGCCCTTTTACAAATGGTATTGGCCTTGTTGAAAGTGGGATCATTAAGCGATTTCTTTCCGCACTCAGCAGTGCACGGAATGTTATCTGCCATTGGAATCATCATCATCGCCAAACAAATTCCTATTTTATTGGGAGCGGATCCTGCGTTAACCAAAGGGAAAGGTCCCATTGAATTGCTCATGAGCATTCCCGAATTCATTACCCATGCCCATTGGAGCTTGGGAATTCTGGGAATCATTGGTATTGTGGTGATGTTCTCTGTCCCACAAATCAGCTTCCTTAAGAAAGTGCCTGCACCCATGATTGTTTTATTGATCACTGTTCCATTGGCCATCTTTTGGAACATCAAAGGAACAGAACCTGGTTATTCATTGGTTACCATTGGTGATTTCTGGGGAAGCATTCACATTCATTTCAATACCTCAATGCTGGGTTCTTTTGCTTTTTGGAAATATGTCTTCATGTTCCTTTTTGTCAACAGTCTTGAATCATTGCTTACGGTAAAAGCCATCGACAACCTGGATCCTGAAAAGAGAACCTCAAGCTACAATGGCGATTTATTGGGTGTTGGTGTAGGTAACTTTTTATCAGGGCTTTTGGGTGGACTGCCCATGATTTCAGAGGTGGTGAGAAGTACATCCAACTTGAACTATGGAGCCAAATCAAAATGGTCCAATTTCTTCCATGGCTTCTTCTTGTTACTCGCCATGATACTCTTGATTCCCGTGATAGAAATGATTCCCAATGCGGCCTTGGCTTCCATGTTGATCTATGCTGGATATCGTCTTGCTGCGCCCAGCCATTTTGTTCATGCACTGCACATCGGTAAAGAACAATTGACCATCTTCCTCATCACCATCATTGTTACCTTGGCGGAAGATTTGCTTTTGGGTATAGCAGCTGGAATCTTGGTTAAATTTTTATTTCATTTGTACAATGGAGCCAAAGTGGGCAACTTATTCAAGGCCCGTTACGAGAGCAAATTGAAAGATGAGCAATTGTTTGTCACCATTCATGATGCCGCTATTTTCTCCAACTTGATTGGATTTAAAAAAGTATTGGATCAAGCCCAGGATTGTAAGAAAGTCATCATCGATTTCAATGATTGCAAACTGATCGATCATTCTTTCATGGCTTTTATTCATCACGCGCAAAACAGATTTGAATCTTTTGGAGGAGAATGGCAGAACATTGGTCTTTCTCACATGCGTCCTTTGTCGCATCATGAATTGGCCACCAGAAAATTTGATAAAAAATATCACAGTCATCAATCATGAGATCAAAAATCTATTTAACACTGATGGGGATTCTCAGCAGTGTTTTTCTCGAAGCCCAAGAATTAAAATACAATTTTGATTCAACAGGAGAAACCTACATCAAAACCACTTTTTTGATGCAAGGTTGGAGCCGCTGGACCTCCACCAATCCGGGTTCTCAATTGAATGGCCATGCCCAAGATAACATTTGGGACATGGGGCTCAGAAGGGTTCGGTCTCAAATCATGATCAAACCCAACAAACGGACCTTCATCTATGCGCAAATAGGAAATAACAATTTGTCTTTTAATTCAACAAGAAAACAAGGAATATTCTTCCATGATGTAACGGGTGAAATCAATTTCATTGATCAAAAGTTAACCATGGGTATGGGATTAACGGGCTGGGGTGGACACATGAGGTACTCCGCTCCTGCAGCAGCCAGCATTCTTGGATTTGATGCGCCACTGTACCAACAAGCAACCAATGATGTCACCGATCAATTCCTAAGGAAATTCAGTTTCTTTGCCAAAGGAAAATTGGGAAAACTAGATTATCGTTTGGCCGTGAGTAAACCCATGACCGCCAATCAAGCCAGCGCAACCAATGGTCCATTATCGGCCATCAGTAGTTTTACTCCTTTCTACTCCAATCCACAAGTTCATGGTTATTGCTATTGGTCATTCAAAGACAGCGAAACCAATACCACCGCGTATCTTCCTGGCACTTATTTGGGCAACAAGCAAATCCTCAATATTGGTTTGGGCTTTATGCACCAAAAGAACGCCCTGTGGTCCAAAGAGGTTACCCAAACCGATACCAGTTATCATGATCTAACCCTTTTGGGCTTGGATGTATTCTTTGAGCAACCCATCAACAAAGAAAAGAAAAACGCCTTGAGCATATACAGTGGGTTAAGCTATCAGGACTTTGGACCGCAATACGTCAGAAACATTGGCGTCATGAATCCAATGAACGGAACCAAATCCACCACCTCATTTGGAGGTTATGGAAACTCCTATCCTGTTATTGGTTCAGGAATCACGCAATTTTTCCAAATGGCCTATTTATTCAAGAGTGATTTGCTTAAAAAATGGGGAACACTTCAGGTATTCTACAATGGGCAACACAATCAATTTGACGGAATTCAACACGCTTTCATGACCCATGAAGGTGGATTCAATTGGTTGATTGATCAAAACAAAACCAAAATCACCTTTGGCGTACAAAATCGACCAACCTTTGTGAATGCGGAAACAACGGGTAAACCGCATGAGCAAGGAAGGAAAATGAGCTACGTCTTGCAATTTCAGTTTTTCATTTGAGGTTAGTTGTTTTTAGTGAAAAGAGGCTGCTGGGCAGCCTCTTTTTTTTGTCTTTCAAATCAATGGCTATTCTTCAAAAAGGCAGAAATGAAAAGGGCTGTCACCAAGACAACCCCAAACATTTTACCTAAATATTAACCTTAACCTAGATCCTTACTCAATGTTGTCTTTGAATTGATTTTCGAACTTCTGTCTCAACCAATCCAATGATTCCATGATACCACCTTTTTTCTTGCTCTTGCTCACAACTACTTCCTCAGCTTGATTTACCGGCTCGGCCACTTGCTCCTCCAACTCCACTTTGATATCACTCACAACTTCTTCCACCACTTGCGCGGTGATTGTCTCTTGGAACAAATTCTTTTGCATTTCATTGTTCTCATAAGTCATCAACAACCCTACTCCTGTTGACAAAATGGGCGTCAATTTGGTTGCATCATCCTTGGAAGAGGACACATGGAAATGTGGATAACCAACACGACAATGCATGCCTGTGTGGTATTCTACCAGCTGCTTCATATGGCGCAATTGTGCTCCACCGCCTGTCATGACTATACCTCCAATCAATTGCTTTGAAAATCCAGAGGACACGATTTCACCATGTACGTAATCTAAAATCTCCTCCATTCTGGCTTGGATGATTTGGGTCAAACGCAAAGTAGAAATCTCTCTTCTGGGATGGCCCGCCAATCCTGGAATGGCAATAACTGCATTCTGATTCACCGCTTCCTCCAAGGCAAATCCATGATTCACCTTCAACACCTCAGCATATTTTGGCAATATAAAACAACCATTCTTGATGTCCTCAGTAATGATATTACCACCAAATGGTATCACTGCAGTATGACGAATAATGCCATCATGAAAAATCGCAATATCCGTGGTTCCACCTCCGATATCCACCAAGGCTACACCTGCTTCCATTTCCTCGTCTGTCAATACAGCAGCAGAACTCGCCAAAGGCTCCAATGTCAATTTTGCCACCTCTAAACCTGCCTTTCTCACACAACGATAAATGTTGTTGATTTGAGAAATCTGTCCGGTAATCACGTGGTAGTTGGCCTTCATTCTGATGCCTGCCATACCGATGGGATCCTTGATTCCTGATTCTTGGTCCACAGTAAAGTCCTGGGGCAAGGCATGAATAATGTCCTCACCTGGCGCCACTGGAATGCGGCGGATATCCTGTGTCATGATGTCAATATCCACTTGTGAAATTTCCTCATCCATGCTGCTGCGCGTGCGCGTCGCTTGATGCTGTGTGCTGCGGATATGCTGACCCGCAATCCCCACATTGACAATCTTAATATCCACGTTGCTCTTCTCAGAAGCTTGGCTCACAGCCTTTTTGATGGACTCAACCGTGCGATCAATATTGACCACAACGCCGCGCTGAACCCCAACGCTTTCAGACTTGCCAATGCCCAAGATCTCAACTTTTCCATGCTCGTCATATCGTCCTACGATACAAGCAATTTTGGTGGTTCCAATGTCCAGACCTACGATGATTTCGTTTTTCATGGTGCGATATAATTTCTTTTAATTCCTACTATTTGATTGATAAAACGTGCATCCAATACTTCATACTGATCCAAATCAATATGAGGCAATGTTTTGCTATAAAACACAAAAAGATTTTTCATCTTCACGTCAAAATCCTTGCTATCACCAATCCAAATTTCTTGATTTCCCATTCGAGGAATGACGCGCCAACCAATGGGGCCCTTCCAATACACTTGATCAATTTGCGCATTCCACAGAGGATGTTGTTGAATGGATTGAGCCATCCAATAAACACTTTGATGAAATGCATTGGCTTCATCATCTTTAAAAACACCTTCTGACAATAAGGGGGTTCTGAAATCGCCCAAGAAAATCGGCACATCCGCCAAAGCACCTTTCTTGATGGGCAACAGTTGCCCTTCCTCATCGATGTAAAATTGGGAGCCAGCCTGATCCATCACTTGCGCAATGGGCTTGCGCAAAGAAACATCAATGTTGCACCGTCCATCTAGCGTCTGATAGACCTGAGCTTTTCTAATGTAAGGATTGGCCAAAAGCACTGAACGAATGGATGCCAAATCAATTTGATCCGCATTCTTGCCCATCAATCCTCCGTTGGTTTCTTCACATATCGATTGAATTTCCAAGGGCGATAAAAAAGAAAATCCCGAGTCCGACTCTTGAACATGAACAGCCACTTGCCAACATTTCAGCTGACTTTGGTGAACATTGGAAAAAGCCATGAGGGCAATCACCGTTGAAAACAACAGGACATACAGCAGGGCAATGCCTACTTTCTTCCAAGCTATTTTCGATGTCTCCACTGTCACTTCTTTCGTTGTTTTAATTGATTGGCCAAGGGGTTTACCAATTGATCAATGTCTCCAGCACCCAGTACCAAAACCACCTCCCAATCCACAGGTATTCCAATCTCCAATAATTCACTTTTTTCCAAGAACTTTTTATCCAAAAGTGAAATCTTATCAAGTATCAATTGTGAATCAACTCCGGGAATGGGCAATTCCCTCGCAGGGTAAATGGGCAGTAAAATCAATCCATCCAAAGCGCTCAAGGCTGCTGCAAAACCATCTAAGAAATCTCTCGTTCGCGTGAAAAGATGGGGTTGAAAAATTCCCCCAATCTTCTTCTGTGGAAACATCATGCGGGCACTCTCAATGGCTGCGTGCAATTCTGTTGGATGATGCGCGTAATCGTCAATCATCACCACTTGTTCATCCTCATATACCCGCTCAAATCTTCTTCCCACTCCTTTGAATGTTGCCATGGCTGATTTGATGGACTCAGGTTTTCCTCCACATGCCAATGCGATGGTAATGGCAGCCACTGCATTCTCGACATTGTGTTTCCCTGCCAATCCACAAACGATGCCGTCAATATTGACTTTGCCTTTGTAATCAAATACAAATCTTCCATTTTGAATGGATACCCCCTCCGCTCGGTATTGAACGAGCGCATCTTGACTCACTCCGTATTTATCCTGAACGGAACCTTGGGACAATGGATCAAAATTGGTTTTCACCTGATCCTGCGTCAAAAGATGTCCATTGGGTTTAATTCTTTTTGAGAAAGCTTGAAAACCCTCCGCAAAAGTTTGTGCATCACCATAAATATCCAAGTGATCTGGATCAACGGCAGTAATTACAGCCCACTCCGGTGTCAAAGTCAAAAAACTTCGATCAAACTCATCGGCCTCCACCACCACCCAATCACTATCGGCCAAGACCAAATTGGACTGGTAGTTGGCGGAAATCCCTCCCAAAAAAGCGTTGACTTTAAAGCCAACTTCATTCAACAAATACGTTACCATCGATGAGGTCGTCGTCTTTCCATGCGTTCCCGCAATGGCGATGGTATGAAACTTCTCTGTAATTTTTCCCAACAAGACACTGCGCTTCATCATGGGAAATCCGTTGGTCACAAAATAATTCTTCAACAGACTATCCTGCGGAATCGCTGGGGTATAACACACCCAAATTTTTTCTACAGGGGTCAACCGAATCAAAGAAGGCAAATGCAATAAGTCATCTTCGTAGGTGATGTCCATACCTTCTTGTTCCAACAACTGCGTCAAGGGCGTGCTGGTACGATCGTACCCCATCACGATGTGCCCTTTGGCATGGAAAAACCGCGCAAGCGCCGACATCCCTATCCCTCCGATTCCCAGAAAATAAAAAATGGTTTCTTTGTCCCAATGTTTATTCTCCATGGCAATCTGTAATTATCTGTTGAACAATATCGGCACTGGCATTGGGCTTGGCCCATCGCTGCATGTTCAGAGCCATGTGCTTTACATCCATTTCACCACTCAACAATCCCAACAAAGTGGGCAACCATTGCTTTGTCAATTCCTTTTCACGTATCATCAAGGCTGCATCATCACTGACCAAAGCCATGGCATTGTGTGTTTGATGATCCTCGGCGACATAAGGTGAAGGAACAAAAACCGTCGGCTTGGCTACCCAACACAATTCTGAAACCGACATGGCACCAGCACGACTCACAATCACGTCAGCAGCCGCATAGGCTTGATGCATCTCCTGAATAAACGGACCCACCCACAATCCTTTTCTTTCCTTCCACTTGGCTTGTGGAAAATAATGTTTCCCGGTTTGCCAAATCACTTGAACATCCTGCTCTAACAATGCTTCTAAATGGGCTTCCATGACTTGGTTCATGGCACGAGCCCCCAAACTTCCACCCACCATCAATAGGGTCTTCTTTCCTTCCTCCAATCCAAAATGCTGCATGGCCTCGGACTTGGGATATCTACCCTCGTCCCAAACAAACCGTATCGGATTGCCCGTCAATTTGATTTTATCCTTTGGGAAAAATCGATCCATATTGGGATATGCTGTGAAAATTCTCGTTGCTTTTTTTGACAATATTTTATTGGTGACTCCAGCAAATGAATTCTGTTCTTGGATAAAAATCTTCCTTCCCAAAACATTGGCCGCCCACAAAGTTGGTCCACTGGCATACCCCCCGACACCAATCACCGCATCAGGTTTATACTGCACAATCAAGCGCATGGCCATGATTAAGCTCCAGAGTAACTTGAATGGAAGAATCAAATTTCTCCAATCCAATTTCCGCTGAATTCCAGCTATGGGAAGCCCAACAATGCGGTAACCGAACTGTGGCACTTTATCCATCTCCATTCTTCCTTTGGCTCCAACAAACAAAATCTCCACATTGGGATTTTGTCTCTCCAATTCTTGCGCAATGGCTATAGCAGGGAAAATATGTCCCCCTGTTCCTCCCCCTGATATGACTACTTTATTCAGCATTTTTAACCACTGCTACAGGGTTTTCATCAACAAATTGATCCTCGTCTACCTCACCTTTTCCTCGGGTTACACTGATGATCATGGCGATGGACAAACAAGTAAACAATGTAGAAGTCCCTCCCAAACTAATCAATGGCAAAGGCTGTCCCGTTGTGGGGAATAAACTCACCGAAACGGACATATTGATCATCGCTTGAATAACAATGATGGAGGACAATCCAAAAACCATCAATTGCCCAAAACGAGAAGGACAATTCAGGGCGGTCTTCACCGATCGAAAATAAAAAACCAAATACCCAAAAATCAAAGACAAACCGCCACATAGCAAACCGTACTCTTCAATGATAAAAGCATATATCATGTCAGAATAAGGATGGGGCATAAAATTCCGAGAGGATCCGGTGCCGGGTCCTTTGGGAATCAATCCCCCTGAATAAATAGCATACTTGGCCAAATCTGCTTGATAATTTCCTTCTGCATCTCCCTCGACCTTGTTCAATATCCTGTTCTTCCAAGTATCATATCGAGGCAAAATTTTATCCGGGCCATATTCGCCTATGGCCACCACCAAGCAAAGCAAAACACCTACACTGCCAATAATGGTCAACAGAAACTTCCACGGATAACCCGCAACCAACAGCATTAAAAAGCAAACCAAACCCAACATGGCACTGGTCGAAAAGTTGGCTGGAAAAATCAAACCGCACACCATCCCAATGGGCAAGATGATTGGCCAAAATGTGCGCCGCCAATCACCAAACTCTGGTTGCCGAAGGGTCAGCATCCTGGCCAAATAAACCAACAAAACCACCTTGGCCAAATCACTGGTCTGAAAAGAAATGCCCAAACCAGGTACTTTTAACCACCGATCTGCATTGTTGATATTGGCGCCATACAATAAAGTTACGGCCAACAAACCGACCGTAACCCAAATGAGCAATTGAGAAAACTTTGAAAAATATCGGTAGTCAATGCGATGCACCACAAGCATGATGGCCCATCCTCCCAGTAGCATGGTCATGTGTCTTGTGAGCACATTAAAACTACCCTCTGAATTCTTTCCCAAAGTAGATATCCCGCTATAAACAGCAAGAATAGACACCACAGACAGCCCCATTGCGACCATCCAGATGGCTTTATCTCCTTTCAAATAGCGAAACATCCTGATGACTATAAACCTTTTACTGCCTTTTTAAATTGACGACCTCTGTCTTCATAGTTGTCAAACAAGTCAAAACTTGCACACGCTGGAGACAACAAAACGGTATCGCCTTCTTTGGCCAATTCATAAGCCACTCGAACGGTATGCTCTGCATCAGTTGAGTCCACAATGGTGTCCACCACTTTTTCAAATGCCTTTCTGATCTTGCTGCTATCCTTGGTCAAACAGATGATGGCCTTAACACGCTTAGAAACCAATGGCAACAATTCGTTGTAATCGTTTCCTTTGTCTTGTCCACCAGCAACCCAGATAATGGGCGCATTGATGCTTTCCAAAGCATACCAAGCTGAATTGACATTGGTCGCCTTGCTGTCATTGATAAAGCTTACACCATGCACTTTGGCAACAAACTCCAAACGGTGCTCTACGTTTTCAAAGTTCTCTAAACTTTCACGAACAACTTCTTTTCTCAAATCAAGAATTCTCGCGGCCACTCCGGCTGCCATTGAGTTGTTCAAATTGTGCTTTCCTTTTAAAGCTAATGAAGTGATTTTCATAATTACTGGGTTTTTATGGATATTGATGTTGATGTTTTCATGTTGAACAAAGGCGCCTTCAAATTCCTGACCTTCAGCAATGTCCTGAAGCGTAAAAGGAATCATGGTTGCGCCCGTTGTATTTTGAGACAAATACTTCTGCGTCTCTGGATCGTCTTGACTATAGATAAAATAATCTGCAGACGTTTGGTTCTGTGCGATGCGGAACTTGGAGGCCACGTAATTCTCCATTCGATAATCGTATCGATCCAAATGGTCTGGTGTAATGTTGGTCAGAATGGCGATATCCGCTTTGAACTGGTGCATTCCATCCAATTGAAAGCTGCTCAATTCTAACACAAACCAATCCGGCTGATCACCAATCAATTGACGGGCAAAACTTTTCCCAACATTGCCCCCCAAGCCTACTTTAACTCCCGCTTGCTTGAGTATATGATAAGTCAATAGTGTGGTGGTGGTTTTTCCATTGGATCCGGTGATGCAAATGGTCTTGGCATGGTTGTATGGAAATGCAAATTCCATTTCCGAAACAACAGGAATACCTTTGCTCAATAATGCTTGCACAATAGCCACCTTCTCAGGAATACCTGGACTCTTAACCACCACATCAGCATTCAAAATCAAATCCTCTGTATGCTGTCCTTGCTCATGTGCAATGCCATTGTCTTCCATCTCCTTCACATACTCCTCCTTGATGATGCCTTTGTCTGAAACAAAGACATCAAAACCTTGGTGCATTCCCAAAAGCGCGGTTCCCGTGCCACTTTCACCTCCACCCAATATGACCAATCGCTTCTTCATTATCGGGTCTTTAAGGTGATGACGGTGACTACGGCCAAGATGATTCCAACTATCCAAAAACGCGATACGATTTTGGCTTCATGCATGCCCTTCTTTTGAAAATGATGGTGCAAGGGGGACATCAAGAAAATCCTTCTTCCCTCGCCATACTTTTTCTTGGTATACTTGAAATAAGAAACTTGAAGGATAACTGATAAATTCTCAATCAAAAAAATGCCGCACAAAACTGGGATCAATAATTCTTTGCGAATGGCAATAGAGAAAGTGGCAATGATTCCACCCAAAGCCAAGCTTCCGGTATCGCCCATGAATACTTGCGCTGGGTAAGAATTGTACCACAAGAATCCTACGCAGGAACCCACAAACGCAGCAATAAAAATGGTCAACTCACCACTGCGGGGGATGTACATGATGTTCAGGTAATCCGCAAAAATGTAGTTCCCCGAAACGTAAGCCAAGATGGCCAGTGTAACCCCAATTATTGCGCTAGAACCAGCTGCCAATCCATCAATTCCATCTGTGATATTGGCGCCGTTGGAAACAGCTGTGACGATCAAAATAACCACCAACGTGAAGACAATCCACAATGACCATGGATTTCTCCAAGAAGCTGGCAACAACCAACTGTAATCAAATTCATTGTCCTTGATAAAAGGAATGGTGGTCTTGATATTCTTGTTTTCTTCCCAATTGGCTACCGCACTTGACTGACCTGTCTTCTCAACAACTTCAGATGTGGTAGCCTCGTGATCTGTGCGCTCCTTGATGGTAACGGTTGGATTCCAATACAACATAGAAGCCACGATAACACCTGCACCTACTTGACCAATGATTTTGAATTTACCGGCCAATCCCTCTTTGTCTTTCTTAAAGACTTTGATGTAATCGTCCATGAAACCAATCATCCCCAACCAAACCGTTGCAATGAGCAAGGTTTGAATATAAACATTGGTCAAATCGGCAAACAATAACGTCGGAACGATGATGGATAACAAGATGATGATTCCACCCATGGTTGGTGTTCCTGTCTTTTGCATTTGACCATCCAAACCCAAATCACGAATGGTTTCCCCCACTTGCTTTCTGCGCAACCATCCTATCAAATGCTTACCCATCAACATGGAGATCACCAATGAAACAATCACTGCAGCTGCTGCTCTGAAGCTGAGGTACTGAATCAATCTTGCTCCTGCAAAATCAAAATGAACATCCAAATATTTAATCAAATGGTAAATCATAATGCCTGATTTTTTAGTATTTCTTGTACCATTTGATAATCATCAAACGGATGCTTAACCCCATGTATCTCTTGGTATTTCTCATGTCCCTTTCCAGCTATCAAAACGATATCACCAGGTTGTGCCAAAGAACAAGCTGCAGCGATGGCTTCATCGCGGTTGACCATGGTTAATACTTTCTTTTTCTCAATGGGATCCAAACCATTCACGATTTGCTGAATAATTTCTTTTGGCTCCTCACTTCTTGGGTTGTCACTGGTGACAACAACCTTTGTTGACTTTGCACAAGCAATTTGTCCCATAATGGGTCGCTTGGTCGCATCACGATCTCCTCCGCAACCCATCACACAGATCAATTGTTCATTACCACTTCGAATGGCATTCACGGTATCCAATACATTGGACAATGCATCCGGTGTGTGCGCATAATCGACAATGGCAATCACCCCGCTGGTTGAACGGAAATACTGAAACCTACCCTCAGGTGCCTTCAATGTACTGAGTACCGTTAACACACTGATTTCATCCCAGCCCAATTGCATGGCGATTCCATAAACTGCCAAAAGATTATAGGCATTGAATTCACCGATCAACTGCGTATACAACTCATGTTGCTGAACCGTAAGTGAAAGTCCAGAAAGTGCATTCTCTATAATGCGCGCGCGATAATTCGCCATGGACTGCACGGCATAAGTATAAACTTTCCCTTTGCAATTTTGGGTCATGACTTCAGCATGGCGATCATCCGCATTGATTAATGCAAAGGCCTTGCTTCCCAATCCATCAAACAACAATTTCTTGGCGTGGATATAGGCGTTGAATGACCCATGATAATCCAAATGATCGTGGGTAATATTGGTAAAAGCAGCTCCTGCAAATTGCAATCCTGCCGTTCTTCGCTGATCCAAAGCATGAGATGACACCTCCATAAACACATGCGTGCAGCCCGCCTCCAACATTTGAGACAACAACTTCTGAAGCTCAACAGCATTGGGAGTTGTATGGGTAGCAGCGATGCTCTGTGTATTGATCTTATTGACCACTGTAGACAACAATCCTGTCTTAAAACCCATGGCCATGGACAATTCATAACACAATGTGGCCACTGTCGTTTTTCCATTGGTCCCCGTGACTCCCACCACCATCAACTGCTCAGATGGATTACCATAATAATTGGCGGCAATGATGCCCAGTGATTCCGCTGAATCGCTGACCTTAACATAAGTCACTTCTGGATTTAAATGCTCAGGCAATTGTTGGCACAAAATACAATTCGCCCCTTTCTCTATCGCTATTTCAATGAATGCATGTCCATCTACAGAACTTCCCTGAACAGCCACAAACAAAAAGAATGGACGCACTGCGCGAGAATCCATCGTAATCCCTTCTGTAGCGATATGGGTATTGCCCACTACTTCATCAATGCGAACCTTATAGAGTATATCCTTCAACAATTTCATTGCAACTGAAGATGTATGGTTGAACCTTTTTTTACAGCTGTTCCCGGAAGGACTCCTTGACCAACAACACGACCTTTCCCAGAAACTTTATAGTGATATCCGGCATGATGCAAAGCCTGTATCGCATCGCGCATGCCCATTCCCATACAATTGGGAACCAATCCTTCCCGAACATTCATGGCCACCAACGAAGCCGACTGTTCATCCCTCGACAAATAACTCCAATCCGATCCAATGTCTTTTGGGATAACCGGTAAACCAAATGCAGTCATTAAGGCATGACTATTCTTGACCATTCCAGGACGCATGCTGGGCATGATCGTTGGACCTTTGGCCACCCAATTGTTTCCATGAATATCCAATGTGGTTGCGTAAATCTTGTCCGCCAACTCGCGAAAAACAGGCGCTGCAACTTTTGAAGCATAGTAAATTCCATGGGGATCTTCAATGACAACAATGCAAGAATACTTGGGCTTATCTGCAGGGAAATAACCAACAAAAGAAGCGCGATATCGATTGAGCTGGTAAACCCCATTCTTCCACAACCAACTGGTTCCTGTTTTTCCAGCCACCTTGTACGGCGACTGTTTGAAGGCTTCATAAGCCGTTCCACCTGGCTCACCCACTCCTTCCATCATTTTCTTACCTTGCTCCAAAGTATGTTCAGAGGCAATGTTGTCTCTTAAAACAACTGGCTCAACCACTGAAATCTTTCCATTGGATTGTTTGATTCCTTGAACAAAAGAGGGACGCACCATCTTACCACCATTGGCCACTGCATTATAAAAAGCCAAAATCTGAATAGGGGTAAAGGCTACTTCATAACCGATGGACATCTGGGTCAAACTATTCGCACTCCAATTCTCGTCCTTGACCGAAGCATAAATACTGGGCTTCCCCTCTCCTTTCAAATCAATACCCAAAGTGCTGCCCAATCCAAAACCATTCAAATAATCCAAAAATTTCTGAGGCTTAGAGGCAAAGGCTTTTCGAACACCCAATGCTGTTCCTACATTCGAAGACTTGGCAAAAACATCCTTAATCGTGATGCTTCCATAGCCCCCCTTGTGACTATCGTGTAGGGTAAATCCATTGAAAGTCCGCTCTCCATTTCCTGTGTTCACTGTATCCTCAATGGAAATACTTCCCTCCTCCAATGCCGCCATGATGCTCATCAACTTCATGGTTGAACCGGGCTCAACGGACTGACTGATGGCGTAATTCATCAATTCAGAATAGGTACTGTCCTTGGTACGACCCAAATTGGCAATCGCACGCACATAACCGGTCTCTACTTCCATTAAAATGGCACAGCCCCACTCTCCGTTCAATGAATCCAGCTGCTTGCGCAATGCATGCTCAGCCACATCCTGCAAATGCACATCTATTGTGGCAATGATGTCCAAACCAGGAATCGGCTCTTGAATAAACTCATCCGTCATCGGTTTCCAAACACTTCCTGGAATCAACTCTTGCAATTGCTTTCCAGGACGGCCAGACAAAATGGAATCATAAGACAACTCCAATCCAACATTATCTGACTCACGAAACAATCCAACAGTTCTGGATGCCAAGCTTCCGTATGGCTTTACCCGTTTCTTGGTTTCCTCAAATACAAATCCCGTTTTGTTCCTGCCCTTCTTGACAAAGCTCAACTTTTTAAAGGCATTCATTTCCTGAAAAGTGAGATGCTTCAGCAACAACTCATACCTTGATTTCTTGCGAACCGCATTATCAAGAACACGCACAAAATCTCGCTTGGAACGCTTGTCATCAATGGCGTGCAACACTTCAGCCAATGAGTCCTTTGCCTTTTCAAACTCCTCCTTGTCTTGAATAGCTTGTGTATCCCAGCGCAATGAATATTCGGAAACCGTGGTAGCCAATAGACTGCCATCCGAGGACCAAATTTGTCCCCTTGTCGGTTCAATCGATCGCACTTTACTCGTAAATGAAGAGGCCAATTCTGTTGAATTCTCATCAGGAATAAACTGCAACATGGCGCCCTTGCCGATGATGGAAACACCCACCAAAACCAGCGCCACAAAAATGACGTATGTCCAAGTGCTATTGATCTTGACAGTACTGCTCATTTTTGTTTGGTTGAATCAATGTATTCCAACACAATGGGGGGCTTGGACAACTCCTTCAATCCCATGTTCTCAATGTCCTTTGCCACCTCACTCTGTCTGCGCTTGGTCTCCAAAGCGCTCATTTGCTCATTGTAAATGGTGCGCTGTTCATTGAGCTCTTTCTCTCGCTTAATAATCAACTTGTGATAATCCTCAAATTTGTATTGTAAGGCAATATCAAGAATAAGGAGAATGGCAATAAATCCAATCAAACCCAAATGCCTCTGCATCCACTCTCCAGTAAGAACATCTCCGCCAAATACAGCAGCCACAACCCCCTTTTTGGGTTTCAACTCCGCTGGATTGGAATCAACTTTCAAATGTTCTTTATTTTCCTCTGCAGCACTCATGACAACTTTTCAGCTATGCGCATTTTTGCGCTTCTCGCGCGTGAATTCTCATTGATTTCCTCCGCACTTGGCAAGATGGGCTTGGCATTCAGCGGCTTGAAAGGACGAATAATGTTCCCAAAAAAATCTTTTTCCAATTGATCTTCCACATTGCCCGAACGAAAGAACGATTTCACCATTCGATCTTCAAGACTGTGGTATGATATGACAACCACACGCCCACCCACTTCTACATAATCTTTCAACTGACTCAGAAAGGTTTCCAACACCTCCATCTCTTGGTTCACCTCGATGCGCAAGGCTTGAAAAACCTGAGCCAGGTATTGATGATGAAACTTCCAATCCTCCTCTCCTATTAATACATGAATCAATTCATGTGTCGTTTTAATGGGACGCGCATTGACCATTTTGTGCGCAGCAACATGCGGGCGATCCACCTCACCGTATACACGTAAAATCCGAATCAAATCTTCTACGGAATAAGTGTTGACCACCACCGCTGCATTCAATGCCGCTTGCTGATTCATGCGCATGTCCAAAGGCGCATCAAAACGAAAACTAAAACCACGATCAGCTGTATCAAATTGATGACTGCTTACTCCCAAATCAGCCAATATCCCATTGACTTTCTTGACCCCATGAAAACGAAGCCAATTCTTCGCATCTCTGAAATTCTCTTTGATTAAAGTAAACTGACTGGATTGCGGCGCATTGGCCCAAGCATCTTGATCTTGATCAAAAGAAAATAGTTTACCGGTTGTTAAATGTGACAAAATCTCCTTGGTATGCCCTGCAGCACCCATGGTCACATCGACATAAATACCCGTTGGATCAATTTGTAAAGCTTCGATACTTTCTTGGAGCAAAACAGCCCGGTGATAAGAAGACTGAATCATCCCTCCCTGCTCCATCATTATTGATTTTGACCGTTACGTTCAATATCCTTTCTGACCTCTTCTGCCAATGATCCAAAATCAAAGTCCTCATCCAAAATCACCTCGTCGTGATTTTTGGCACTCCACAATTCCATCTTCTCTCCCAAACCAGTCACCACGCAATCATTGCTCTCATCGATATCAATTTCTGCATACTCCAAAAGCGCTGCAGGAATCAACAAACGGCCATTGGCATCCAATTCAATCAAGGTTGCTCCCTTCATGAACTTGCGCTGAAACAATTGATGCTTTTGGTTATAACGACTAAGGCGACTCATTTCCTCATTCACCTTATCCCACTCAGGTTTTGGGTAAATGACCAAACACTTTGAAAAGATGTCCCGATTCACCACCAAACCGTGGTGCACATGATGCTCCAATTGCTTGCGCAACTTCCCAGGAAAGAGCAATCGCCCTTTGGGATCCAGTTTGCAATGATGTTCGCCGAGCAGGTTAAGCATGTGTGGTAATGTGTTGGGTACGAAATTAAAACAAATTTCCCACTTTTTACCACTCTACTACCATTTTTCGCCACTTTTTGATAAAGCCAGAATAAATCTAAAACAAATACAAAAACAAAAAAGCCTTATTTTACAAGGCTTTTGACATGATTTTACCCCACGAAAACAGTGGTGGTAAAAAGTGGGAATGTTAACAACTTTGGGTGAAAAACTTCTGAAATGAATACCCACTAGTGCAATGGGCGCCTTTTGATCACCCCTCCTTTGGTATCCTTAATGGGGTGTTGAATAATGAAGGCATGCGAATCAATGCTCTCCACTATCGCAATCAAATTGGAAACCTCCAATCGGGTAATGGCACAGAAAATTATGCGCTTGTTCTCGTGACTGGGCGAGACATCTCTAAAGCCAAACTCGCCTTTGTAAATGGTCATTCCTCCCCTCATTTGCTTTCTAATCACTTTTTCGATGGTGGTAGAATGATGGGAGATGATGGTGACCCCAATGTATTCCTCCCAACCGTTGATAATGAAATCAACGGTTTTAGATGCCGCGAAATAAGTCAGTATGGAATACATGGCCCTTTCAATGTCAAATACCCAAGCAGCAATAAAGAATAAGACGATATTGAATACCGTGATAAAATCGCCAACAGTTAAAGTGGATTTTCTACTGATGGTCACTGCCAAAACTTCCGTCCCGTCAATTACCCCACCGCCTCGCATGGCGAATCCTATTCCCCCTCCTAAAAAAACGCCGCCAAAAACAGAGATAAGCAATTTGTCATTGGTAACAACAGGAATTTGAATCACATGAACCAGTATGGCCAAGGCTATGATGGCCAACGCCGATTTGAAAGCGAACATCAAATTCACCTGCTTGTAACCCAGAAAAACAAAAGGAACATTAAGAATCAAAATCAATACTGACAAATCCCATCCCCACTTGGCTTGTATCAACAAAGAAATCCCAGTAACTCCGCCATCCAAAAACTGATTGGGCAATAGAAAACCCTTCAATCCCACACTTGCCAACACAACAGCCAAGCTCAGCAGCAATGCATCCTTCATGAACTGACTCCACGACCATTTCGAAAAAATTCTGCGCATGTACAAATCTTCATCTCATATCGATTCGCGTTATGCCGCATTAAAATTGTTGTGAGCCTTCCAATGTTAAAAGCTCGCACTTTGGTTGACTTGTTACAGGCAAAAAATCGATACCTTCGCTGTTGATTGAAATCCAAAACATGGAAGAATATTTAAAAACAGAAGGTGAATTTCAGTACATCGACAAGGGTCAGGGAAAACCCCTTATTTTACTGCATGGACTATTTGGTGCATTGAGCAATTTCAAAGAAGTATTGGATGAGTTTTCCCAAACGCATCGCGTATTGATTCCTATGCTTCCATTGTACACCATGCCTTTGCTTTCCACTGGGGTAAAATCCTTGGCCGAATTCCTGCACCGCTTTATGGATCACCACCGATTTCCAAAAGCGTTGTTGTTGGGCAATAGCTTGGGAGGACATGTAGCCTTGGTTTATTCCAAAATGCATTTGGAGAGAGTAGAAGGATTGATTCTAACTGCCAGCAGCGGCTTGTATGAGAACGCTTTCGGATCGAGCTTTCCAAGAAGAGAGGACAAAGAATTTATTCGTCAAAAAGTTGCGCTAACTTTCTACGATCCCAAACATGCAGACGATGCGTTGGTAGATGAATGTTTTGAAGTGGTCAATGACCGCAACCGAGTAGTGCGAATTTTGGCCTTGGCCAAAAGCGCCATTCGCCACAACATGGCCAATGACTTGGTCAATATGGACGTTCCTGCTTGTTTGATATGGGGGAAAAACGATACCATCACCCCTCCTGAAGTGGCAGAAGAATTCCACCGTCTTTTGCCGCAATCCGATCTGTATTGGATTGATCAATGTGGACACGCTCCCATGATGGAACATCCTGGAATTTTCAATGCGCAATTGCGCCAATGGCTTACACTTAAAAATCTCTGATATGCACATACTGGACGCCGTATTTCTGATGTCCAACACCAATGTCACAGGTTGCCCTCCGGCCAACCTGCCAGAGGTCGCTTTTATTGGTCGCTCCAACGTAGGAAAAAGCAGTTTGATCAACATGTTGGTCAACAAAAAAGGCTTGGCCAAAACTTCCGGCACTCCCGGAAAAACACAAACCATCAACCACTTTGAGGTCCAAGTAAAAAAAGGCACCAATTGGTATTTGGTCGACTTGCCCGGATATGGCTATGCCAAAACATCCAAGTCGTCAAGGGGTGATTGGAAAAACATGACACGGCATTACATGAAGGAGCGAGAAAACTTGAAATGCCTTTTCGTCCTCGTCGATATCCGCCATGAAGCCCAGAAAATTGACATCGAGTTCATGGAACAATTGATCAATGATGAATTCCCGTTTTGTTTGGTATTGACCAAAGCTGATAAGCTCAAGGAAAAAGCGGTGGTTCAAGCCTATCAAGACTATGAAAACAAACTAATCGAGCGATGGGGAGATGCACCAACCATGCTGGTATCCTCAGCTGAAAGCCAATTGGGAAAAGACCAAATATTGAATTTAATTACAACCCTTTTCGAAGAGGAGAAATGAACCACCCTTCCATTCACTGGACCGATGATCTATCCGGATTGTTCTCACCTTTCGCAGAACAAATGGTCAAGTATTCAAAAATCTATTTGCTGATTGACGAACAAGTCAGTCAGATTTGGTTGAATGATTTGCTTGAACAATGTCCTGAAATCAGCCAAGCCAATGTTTTAGAAATCCCCAGTGGCGAAGAAGGAAAAGATTGGGACATTCTGAAACATGTATTGGATCAATGGGTGGAAGATGCTGCTGATCGACAAACTTTGGTCATCAACATTGGAGGGGGTGCCACCACCGATTTAGGAGGTTTTGCTGCTTCCATTTTCAAAAGAGGTTTGGATTTTTACCATGTCCCCACCACCCTCATGGCCATGGTAGATGCATCGTTGGGTGGAAAAAATGGAATCAACTTTCACGGTGTAAAAAATGTCCTTGGCACATTTGAGGCGCCCAATGAACTCATTGTTTGCCCTTTATTCCTCTCTTCTTTGCCAGACGAAGCCCTTTTATCCGGCATGGCAGAAATGCTAAAGCACGGACTCATACAAGACCAAGCCTTGTGGGAAGCACTCATTGATTTGGATGATATTTCTGCAGAAACACTCACACCCTTTATTCAGCGAAACATTCAAATCAAATTGAAAATAGTTGAGCAAGATCCGTTTGAATTGGGAGAAAGAAAACTATTGAATTTTGGACATACCATTGGACATGCCTTAGAATCCTATAGTATGCTTAACCAAATATCGGTGACGCATGGTCAATGTGTAGCTTGGGGAATGGTATTTTCATGCTTAACCTCGCAATCAGATCGTCTGCTAGAAGCGGATACCGCTGAAGAAATCATTGAAAATCTGTTGGACCTTTATCCTCTCCCTCAACACCTGCCTGATTGGAAGGATATTCAGTCCTTTTTGATCCAAGACAAAAAAAATCAAGATGGTCTACTTCAATTTACCCTCATCAAATCCATTGGCAGAGGGGTCATCAAACAATCCAAGACCATGGATGATGTGGAGCCCATTTGGGACACTTTCAGATCGTTGAAATAGAGAAATCATCTCCGTCTTTCAATACTGGAAATTCATCCCTGTATTTATCCAATCCCTCTTTATCCAATTGAATGGTACACACACCTGCTATGTCTGTTTGTGTCCAGAGCACATCACCTTTGGGACCAACCAATGCGCTATCTCCGGTATAAGTGTTTTGCTTGTGATCTGTGCCTACACGATTAACACCTGCCACATAACATTGATTCTCTATTGCCCGCGCCTGCAACAATGTCGACCAAGCCAAACGGCGTGCACTCGGCCAATTGGCCACATACAGCAGCAAATCAAAATCCGCTGCGCCATGCTGAAATCGATTTCTACTCCACACGGGAAAACGTAAATCATAACAAATCAAAGGACAAATGTTCCAGCCTTTCCAATGTTCTATGATGCGCGATGTTCCTTTGACATAAGTCTTCTCCTCGCCAGCATAGGCAAACAAATGGCGTTTGTCGTAATGAGAATAAGTACCGTCTGGTCTGACCCAGAGCAACCTGTTGTACAAACCCATGTTGTCCTTAAACGCAACACTTCCACAGACCACTGCCTTCAAATCACGAGACCATTTTCTCATCCAATTCAAGGTCTCCGATTGCTCTCCAAACTCCTCTGCCACATCAGCATTCATCGTAAAACCAGTAGTAAACATTTCCGGCAAGACAATCAAATCAGTTGCTTCCAACTTTTGCAATACTCCTTCCAATCGCAAAAAATTCTTAGCCGGCGACTCCCAACTTAATACGGTTTGAATCAAACTTATTCTCATGAGACAAGATTAATTCAAATTATCGTTGACACAATTCCCTGAATTCACAAAAACGGCATGCGCTCACTTGATCGGTGCAAGCAAATTCTTCCTTGGATTTAGGCGTGTTCTTAAAAACATCCTGATTCATCGCCTTCAACTCCAAAGTTTCCCGTTTCATGGTATCAATAAACTCCGTTATGTCTTGGGTGGTGATCTCAGGTCGAATCTCTTCATAACCTTCTTTCACATAACAAACCATCGGAACGATTTCATCAAAATCATGCTCGAAATGATAACGCGCAAACAATGAATATCCGATCAATTGTTTGCGGTGTTTGATCAAGTCCTGCTTTCCCGTCTTCCAATCCAAAATGTAGATGACTCGCTCATGGGGCAGCATAAAGTCGACTTTACAATAGGCTTTGATGTCCTCTATTCTCGTCTCTCCATATCCCGGTGGCTCTATGATCCATCGGTCCTTTGACTCTTGAGGCAATTGCCTAATCCAATCAAAACGCTCCGATTGAATCACATTGGAAATGGCAGAAAAGGCCCTGTCCGCCAATTCTTCATATTCAATGGTATTCAACTCTTGGTAATACACTTCTGAAAACAATTTGCTCGAAACGTACTCTTTGGTTCGATCAAAAACAAACTGCTTCAACTTGTCCAAATTCACGGGTGTACTCGACTTCTGCAACCGATGCAAAATACTCTCTACCACATCATGCACAATATTTCCAATCTCCAAAGGAATGGTGGTCATGTTCTTCAATTTTAGAATGTGCTTGGGATCAAATTCTCGATCGTATTTATCGTAGTATTTGTAAAAGTATTTTCGCTTGCAGGTTTGGAAAATATCATAACGACTCACAGACCAACCCAACTCAGAAGTAAAGGGAAATGTTTTCATGACACAAATTTCTATCGAACTTAAATGTTTTTTGCCATACAGTACAAACATAAATTATGCACATATTCCTTTTCTCCCTATTTTAGGGCATGTTCCGATTGATTATTTTATTCACATGCCTTTCTCTTTTCTCTTGGGGACAAAGTTTTGATTTGAATCGGCGCAAAGGTGGAACCTACTTTTTTAGTCAATATTTTGACCAATACCAACGTCCGCTTCATGGCACTTACACCAACTTTGAAGACAGTGTGGTGGTTACCCGATCCTTTGATTACGGGATACTAACGAAAGAAACCCGGGAAAAAAGCGGATTTACCAGCCATTTGTACCTCAGAGAAAATCCGCAAAGTCCGGTAGCATCTTACCGCATATGGCACAACCCCAAGCAGCTCAATGAATTTTGGCAATTTACATTGGACAAAGACAATCATCTTAGAATAGAAATCTCCGTTTTCCAGGAAAACGGCTTCCCTTTGATCCATCAAAATTTTTATCCGCTGACAGCCGCAGAACACACCTCCTATCATGGCATCCCCGAAAAAGAAGAAAAGATAGATCCATTGGGATACACCAATACTTGGCTACCTGCTGGAACCTATGAAGAATGGAATGAAAAAGGCATTTTAACGCTGAGAAAAGAATACCAAGACACGGTCATCAACATCCCCGAGGAACAAAGAAGAAAAGGAAAATACATCGAGAACTATGCAGATGGATCTGTGAAAATATTGGGACAATATGACGAGTATGGTCATCCCATTGATGACTGGCTCAGCTTTCATGAGAATGGAAACATCGCCAAAACCATCACCTATGAATATCCCAATCCGTATTACCTCATTGAAAGAATGGTTGAATTCAATGACAACACAATAAAGACACATGAAATCACTTTGGACGGAAAAGGTGGCGGCATGGAAACTCGATGGAATGACAATGGTAGACTGTCCTATGATAGGTGTATCCAAAATTTCAATTGGGACAACAAAACGAGTTGGGAAAAATGGTATTATGAAAATGGCCAACTGCAACGGGCCATTAACCTGCAACACCCCAAAGACACCGTAGAATCCAAATTCTATTCAAACGGAAGTGAATGGTACATTCATTTGGAAAAAGAGAACGTCAGTTATCAAACAGAGTATTATTTCAATCACAATAAGAAATGGGAAATGATTCAAGATAGAACCGTACAGAAAGGGAAATATACCGAATGGACGGACCAAGGTGACACCATCAAAAAGGAAACAAGTTGGGCCAATGACCGATACATACAAGAATTTGAAAACGGTGTGCCAAAAAGAAAGTACACCAGAAATCAAAATGGCATCAACGGAGATTTTTTAGAGCGGATACAAGATGTATGGATTGTGCATCAATACAACAATGGCATTAGAACCATCGAGACACTTCCTATAGCCATTTCATATCCAGATGCAGAACCAGATTTCAAAAAAATCAAACACCCTTACCTAAAAGACCATGCGTTGAATCTACCCATCAAACAACAAATGGAATTAGACAATGAAGACAAAATCTTCATGGTTTCCCATTACAACAGGTTCAAAGTCCTTTTGAACTCCCACGAACTAAAAATAGAGGACCTTCAAGTAAGCATGGGAAGAGGGGAACAATGGACCATTTTCGAAATAAAAACTTTCATCGGCAGTCCAATCCACATCGTATTTTATGACAACGACTATTATGAATTCTTGAACAGAACTTCTGATTGGTCGGCCATTCCAAAGTGGCAAGAAGACGCCAGTTTTAAATGGAATTAATTTGATTTTCTACTACGAAGTCTTTGATGATTTGATCACTCCAATAAATGGCATTCTTGGACCACAAGTTCAAAGCATCGTAACGCTCTTCTATGGATGGCGGAAATTGCTCTTTCAACTTCATTGTTTTTCGGGACAACTGCGCAACCGCTATGCCCGTAGCAACAGAAACATTTAGGCTTTGAGAAAACCCAGACATGGGAATAATCAATTGCACATCGGCCAATTCACGCGCGACATCTGAAATTCCAGTCAACTCAGTGCCCATAACCAATGCCACTGGACGCTGAGGTTCATAATCTTCAATGGCTATAGCATTAGGAGAGAAGTCCGTTACCGCCAGTTCAAATCCTTTGGACTTTAATGACAACATCATTTCCCGTGCATTTTTACTGCGTTGAATATCCAACCAATCCATAGCGCCTTTGGATATTTTACGATTGATTTCCCAAGGGTGCTCATCTTCCAGAACATGCAGATAATGAACGCCAAGCGCATCAGCCGTTCGCACAATAGCACTAGCATTCAAGGATTGGTAAATATTCTCCAAAACCAAATGAAGACAAGTATTGCGTTGTTCCCAGATTTGTTCAAACTTCTGCCGACGCTCGGCAGTGAGCACATTGCAAAAAGTTTGATACAGGGATATTTTTTGATCCAATGTCATAGATGGGGCTAAAAAAAAAGCCGCTCCATAAGGAACGGCTTTTCGGCTTGTTAAAGAATTAAACTTTAGCAGCCAATTCAGAACCAGCTTTGAAACGTACAACGTTCTTAGCTTTGATTTTGATTTCTTTACCAGTCTGTGGGTTACGACCGATACGAGCAGCACGCTTAGTAACGCTGAAAGAACCGAAACCTACTAAACCGATACGGTCGCCTTTTTTCAAAGCTTTAGTAGTTACTTCGATGAAACCATCCAATGCTTTCTTAGCATCTGCTTTTGACAACTTCGCTGAACCAGCGATAGCGTCGATCAATTCTGCTTTGTTCATTTTAATTTGTTTTTTTAGGTTAATAATGTTGAACAAGACAAATGTAAAAGCAGAAAATCCTGAATCGCAAGTATATCAAGCGTTTTAGCCGTATTTTGTTGAAAAATGCTTGTTTTTGTTCATAACCACGCAGGAAAACCACTCCAATACCCCGATTTTAGGGCGTTACGGAGTTTTTAACTTGATTCATTTCACTTGGTTGATATGACTTTACCTTCGCATCATGCAAGAAAAAGGATTGTCCATTCGATACCAAGACCTATTGAAAGTCTCATTACCCATGAGCTTGGGCGCCTTTGTTCAATTCTTTGTTGTATTTACAGACAACTACTTTGCAGCGCAATTGGATGGCAAGGCCATGAGCGGTGTCTCCTACATTGGATTGGCCTACATAACACTGGGCATGATTACCACCGGAATTGCCAGCGCCATTCAAATCATTGTAGCACGCAGAATGGGTGAGCAGCAATGGGGCACGATACCAGCAGTTGTAAACAATGGTCTTTATCTCGGTATTTTCATTGCTTGTATTCAATTTGGTGTTCTTTATTTCTTGGGACCCTTATTTTTTGAAGCTTACATCGATGACCCCACCATCCAACAGTACATGATGGAGTTTTCATCGATTCGATCTTGGGGATTTTGGATCTATACTCCAACCATGCTGTTGCAAGCCTATTGGACTGGCATTGCAAAAACCAAAGTAGTTTTCGGCACCATGCTGATCACCTCCATCAGCAATATGATATTGGCCTACGTCTTTATTTTTGGCCAAGGTCCCATCTCCGCGATGGGGGTTAGCGGTGCAGCATGGGCCACGCTATCCGCTGAATGTTTGGCCTTTCTCTTTTTGTTTGGTTACACCTTGTACAAAAACCCCACTGTTGTCCTTCAACTCACCAAACCCATTTTCACCTTCACCCGATCCATACTCCAACTGGGTTCACCCATTGTATTGCAACTGTTGATTGCACTTGGTGTTTGGTTGGCCTTTTATACAATGGTGGAGTCCAGAGGGCCCCAATCCTTGCAGTCCGCTTTCATCGTTCGAAACATGTACATGTTGGCTTGGGTGAGTGTCATGGGGTTTTCCTCTGCCATGAGAACCTATACCAGCGCGCTAATGGCAGAGGGGAGAATGCATGATATCAAATTGCTCTTGATGCGCATCGGATTTTTTAATTTCCTTGGCGTACTGATATTGAGCCATGGACTTTGGCTCTATCCCCATTGGATCAGTGCACAATTCACGCAAGATCCAACCACCATTCGGTATACCGTAGACACCATGAAACTAATTGTCCCTGCGATGCTGATCTACAGCTTCACTTCCATTCTTTTGGCTTGGGTTGAAGGCAGCGGAGCCACAGTCGCTGGCTTTTGGATCGAAGTCATTACCTCTTTCATCTACATCATCAGCATTTACATCATGGTGCACTTCACCCATTGGGAAGTCAGCCTATTGTGGCTGTCCGATTACATCTATTTCATCGTGATGGGCATCTGCTCTGGTTTGTTTTTGGTGTATGGCAATTGGAGGCTAAATAAGTTATAAACATCCGGATAATGTTGACAAAACTCCAATGCGCACCGCGTAAATTTGTTGGAGACATTATTACCGCAACATGTACATTATTTTCGATACGGAAACCACTGGTTTGCCGCAAAACTACAATGCCCCTTTAACGGACACCCAAAATTGGCCCCGAGTGGTTCAAATGGCTTGGCAACTGCACAGTCAAGATGGTGCGCTCATTTCCGCCCAAAACATCATCGTCAAGCCAGAAGGTTTTAGCATTCCTTTTAATGCGGTAAAGGTTCACGGCATCACCACGGAAAAAGCACATGAAAAGGGCATTCCCCTCAATGAAGCCTTGCAACTTTTTATCTCCGATACGCAGAAAGCCAAGTATTTGGTTGGACACAATATTTCATTCGATATACAAGTAGTAGGCTGCGAGTTGTTTAGGCAAAACATCGATTTTGATATTTTGTCCTTTTTGTCTTTGGATACAAAAGAACATGGAACGGACTATTGTGCCATACCTGGTGGCAAGGGAGGAAAATTCAAATGGCCCACATTGGGTGAATTGTACACCAAACTTTTTGACTCATCCATGGTGGAGGCCCATGATGCTGCGTATGATGTGGAAGCCACTACCCGCGCCTTCTTTGCGATGCTTCAACGCCGCATCATCCAAGTACCTGAAACGCTCGCTGCGAATCAATACCACTATCAAGCCCCTGAATTAAGCGCAAGCAACTTTGCTCAAAAAGTTGAAACTGCTCCCACGCCGGAAGCAGAACAACCGACGGAAGTTTCTACGACGGAAGAAAATATCACTTTTGTTCACCTTCACGTTCACTCGCAGTTCAGTGTATTGCAGAGCACTTCAGAAATTGGTTCCATTGTCAAAAAGGCCATATCGCAAGGTTCGCCAGCGATTGCCATTACGGAAAATGGAAACATGATGTCGGCATTTGTGTTCAATCAAGAAGTTGAGAAATACAACAAAAAAAATGGCACCCAACTCAAAGCCATCATCGGATGTGAACTCAATGTCTGTAAAAATCGACTCAACAGGGACACCAAAGATGATGGATATCCTGTTGTCTTATTGGCCAAAAATAAAATTGGCTACCACAACCTAGCCAAGCTATCCAGCATCGCCTTTACTGAAGGGTTCTACTATGTTCCGCGCATCGATAAAGAGACGCTTGAAGAATACAAAGGCGACCTCATTGCCACAACAGGTGGATTGTGGGGAGAGGTACCCTATCTTATTTTAAATGTTGGAGAAGAACGTGCAGAAGAGGCATTCCTTTGGTGGAAAGACTTATTTGGCGAAAACTTCTATGCTGAATTGCTCAGGCATGGATTAGAAGAGGAGAATGTGGTGAATGAAACCCTGCTCCGATTCTGCAAAAAGCATGAGGTCAAATTTTTCGCCGCCAACAACACCTATTACACAGAAAAGAAAGAAGCGCAAGCACAAGATGCCTTGCTTTGTGTGAAAGATGGCGAGTCATTGGACAAACCCAAAAAGTACATTGGCAAACGCGGTAGGGAATTCCGATTTGGATTCCCCAATGATGAATTTTACATCAAGTCGCCTCAGGAGATGGCGCAACTTTTCAATGATCTGCCAGAGGCCATTGCCGAGACTGTTCGCATTGCTGATCAATGTGAACATTATTCTTTGGGTCGAAATATTTTGTTGCCCAAATTTGACATTCCAGAATCATTTGTAGATGCGCAAGATGAGGTGGATGGAGAAAAAAGAGGGGAGAATGCTTTTCTCAGACACCTTACCTACGAAGGAGCGGTGAAACGATATGGGGAAGTAACACCTGAAATTGCGGAGCGTTTGGATTTCGAATTAAAAACCATTGCCCACACGGGTTACCCCGGTTACTTTTTGATCGTTCAGGACTTTTGCAACAAAGCAAGAGAAATGGGTGTGAGTGTTGGACCTGGTCGTGGATCTGCTGCCGGATCAGCGGTGGCCTATTGCATAGGAATCACCAATGTCGACCCCATCAAATACGATTTGCTGTTTGAGCGTTTCCTCAACCCGGAACGTGTCAGCATGCCCGATATCGATATTGACTTTGACGATGAAGGTCGAGGCAAAGTCATCGAGTATGTGCGAAACAAATACTCTAAAAATGCGGTCGCGCAGATTATTACTTATGGGTCCATGGCGGCCAAATCTGCGGTGAGAGACTCTGGTCGCGTGATGGGATTGCCATTGAGTGATACCGATCGAATTGCCAAGCTCATTCCCGACAATTCCAAGTTGAAAGAGATTGTATCCAAAGACAACAAAGAATTAGAAAAAGCTTTCGGCAGAGATTTCATCGATAACGCCAAAGCATTGAATGCGCTTGGTCAAGCCAATTCTGAGGAGGGGCGTGTGGTGCAAATGGCCTCATTGCTAGAAGGATCTGTCCGAAACACCGGAATCCATGCCTGTGGCGTGATCATCACACCCGGCCCCATTGATCAATTTGTACCCGTCGCTACTGCCAAAGACAGTGACATGTGGTGCACACAATTCGATAATGATGTCGTAGAAAAAGCGGGATTGCTTAAGATGGACTTCTTGGGTCTAAAAACCTTGACCATCATCAAAAACGCTTTAAAAATAATCAAACAGCGACATGGGATTAACATCGACATCGATCAAATTCCATTGGATGATGCCAAGACATTTGAATTGTTTCAACGCGGAGATACGGTCAGCATTTTCCAGTACGAAAGTCCTGGAATGCAAAAACATTTGAAAGATCTTAAACCAACCGTATTTGAAGATTTAATTGCCATGAACGCCTTGTATCGACCAGGCCCCATGGAATACATTCCTTCGTTCATCAAACGGAAACACGGCTTAGAACCCATTCAGTATGACCTCCCAGAGATGGAAGAATATTTGAAAGACACCTATGGAATTACGGTCTATCAGGAGCAGGTCATGTTGCTCTCTCAGAAATTGGCCAATTTCACCAAAGGTCAGGCCGATAGTTTGAGAAAGGCCATGGGTAAAAAACTCAAAGAGGAATTGGACAAGATGAAAGGCCAATTCATGGAAGGTGCGCAAAGCAATGGACATCCCAAAGACAAACTGGAAAAGATATGGACGGACTGGGAGGCCTTTGCAAGTTATGCCTTCAATAAGTCTCACTCTACCTGCTATGCTTGGATTGCCTTTCAGACTGGGTATTTAAAAGCCAACTACCCCGCAGAATATATGGCGGCAGCCATGACAGGATCCTTGAGTGATTTAAAGCAAGTGACCTTTTTCATTCAAGATTGCAAGAAAAATAAATTACCTGTTTTGGGTCCAGACGTGAATGAATCAGATGCCTTCTTCAATGTGAACACCCAAGGGGACATCCGTTTTGGATTGGCTGCTGTAAAGGGAGTAGGAGAAAGTGCTGTTGAGAGTATCGTGGAAGAAAGAATGAAAGGACCTTTCAAAAGCCCCTTTGATTTTATCAAACGGGTGGATGCTCGAACCAGCAACAAGCGGGTTATAGAAGGCTTGGTATACAGCGGCGCTATGGATCGATTTGGCATTGCCCGCTCCGCATATTTTACTCCAGATGGAAAAAACAGCACCTTCATTGAAACGCTCATCAAATATGGCAACGCGACCAAGGATACCGCTCAAAATGGCATGGCTACTTTGTTTGGTGATTCAGAAGAAATAGACATTCCCGAGCCCAATTTTCCGAGTCACCAACCCTGGGACACCTTTACGCAGTTGGCCCACGAAAAAGAGGTGGCAGGAATCTTCTTAAGCGGGCATCCTTTGGATGATTACCGCATGGAAATCGACAACTTCTGTAGCAAAGGCGGATTAGAATTGTTGGAAAACATGCCACAAGTAAAAGGCCGTGAGCTCAAGATTCCCGGGCTTATTCGAAGCGTGCAGCATAAAATTTCAAAGAATGGAAAACCATATGGATCTTTTGTATTAGAAGACTACACCGGGTCCAGAGAATTCAGTTTGTTTGGAGAAGAATACATCAAATTCAAATCTTTCTTGGATGATAACTACCCAGTAGTACTGGTAGGAAAAGTTTCAGCCAGATGGCAAAGACAAGATCAGAAAGGTCCAGAAGAATTGGAATTCAAAATGTCCCGTATCGATTTACTGGGTGATGTTCGTCAAAAGCAAGGGAAATTCCTGAACATTACAGTAGATCGCCGATTCATCAACAAAGAACTCATAGCATTCATGGACTCCGCTTTGTCCCCTGGTAAAGGGACGGCACAACTCAGAATGAAAATCTACGATGATGAATCCATGCTCACCACCCTATCGGGAAACAAGTTTCAGTTGGACATCAGTGATGAAGTCATTGAATCCTTGCGCAGCATTCCCAATATCGAATTCAACCTTTCCGAGAACTGATGCGTGCTTGCTTCATTATCATCATCATGCTCCTATGCGCGCTGCAGCATGCAACAGGTCAATCCAATATCAAAGATTCAGTGGACATCGCTTTTCTATTGGGAAAAACGAACTACGCCAACGATAAACGTTTCACAAAATTACCGATGGGCATCAGCAGTAAGGAAAATGCTTATTTGCTGAATGAAGTAACGGATTCACTCATGAAAATGATTGCTGCTGCTAAAAAAGATGGGATTCAATTCCAAGTCATTAGTGCGTCTAGAAATTTTGATCAACAAAAAAACATTTGGGAAAAAAAGTGGCTAGCACGAAAGACCCAGTATCCTGGAGGATTGGATCGCGCAAAAAACATTTTGTTATACAGTTCAATGCCTGGTACCTCAAGGCACCATTGGGGAACTGATTTTGATCTGAATTCATTGAACCCCAAATACTTTGCGCAAGGGAAAGGGAAGAAAGAATATGATTGGTTGTGCATGAATGCCGCTCGCTATGGTTTTTATCAACCATATGATGCAAACCCAAACAGGACTGGATATAAAGAAGAAAAGTGGCATTGGTCGTTTTTCCCAATTGGCGATCAACTTACTCAAAACTACCTTGAACAAATAAAATACGAAGATCTTGGTCCTTTTTCAGGATCAAATTATTCCAAAGAAATTAATGTTATTCAACAATATGTCAACGGCATTCAGAATCCGCCCCATCCATAAAATCAGTCTCATTGTCATTCTATTCACTCTGTTGTATTCAAAGTCAACTGGGCAAAAGGATAGTTTACCACAGCTGTGGTTAAAACCATTGATGTACATCGGACTTGAAAAAGGGCATTTGCAATCTGATGAATCCTTATTCATGGTTGATATCAAACAAAAGGAAATCCTTCGTTTACAACCACGAACTACGGCAGATTTACTCAGCAAGAATGGAAATGTTTTTGTTCAAAAAAGTCAATTCGGAGGCGGAAGTCCCATTCTAAGGGGATTTGAAGCCAACAGGATACTTTTAATTGTTGATGGCATACGAATGAATAATTTGATATACCGAGGCGGGCATTTGCAAAACATCATCTCATGCGATGTCAATCAACTGGAAAAAATGGAGGTGATTTTTGGCCCCAGCTCTTGCTTATTCGGAAGCGACGCATTGGGCGGTGTGATCGAAATGGAGACCATATCACCAAGATATCAATCCAATAAGAAATGGCGCACCATCATCCAAAACCGCTACGAGACAGTTACCAATGGGTGGATGCAACATTTCGAAACCCACTATGGAAAACGAAATTTTGCTTCGCTCACCTCCTTCACGATGCATCAGAATCAACGCTATCTTACGGGTAGAAGAAAAAACCCTTTCTTCACAGGCTATTTTGGAACCCAAACATTTCACGGCATTTGGAATGGAACAGAGGACGTCATGGTCATGAATGACGATGAGTATGAAATCAAAAACACTGCTTATACCCAAACAGACTTTTTGCAAAAGTTCAAATGGAGAACAAAGAAACAAAAAAATGTAGAACACAATATTCAGTTTCAACATTCCAATACCACTAACATCAATAGAAATGATCGACTATCAGAATGGAATGGAGACCATTTTAAATTTGGAGAATGGTATTATGGACCTCAAAAAAGATTGCTACTTAGTTACCATAGAATACAACAAAAACCCTTTCAACTTTTTCAGAGAAACGATTTAATTGTTTCCCTTCAACAAATAGAGGAAAGCAGACAAAGCCGCAAGTGGGGAAACCCTTGGGTTGAATCTCGAAATGAAAATGTTGGAATTGCCTCCATAACACAAAACTTTTATTGCATTACAGGTCATCACGAATGGCAGATGGGATGGGACTACCAATACAATCAACTCACATCAACTGCGCAAGCAATAAACAAAATATCACAAGAGTGCAAGCCAATTGGCGCGCGATACCCCAAAGGGAAAAATAACATGCAGTCCATTTCGGCCTATAGTGTGCACACGTACCGTCCCAACCAGAAATGGACTTTTCATGATGGGCTCCGCGGTGGCTTTTCATCTCTATTTTCAGCTTTTGATGATCGCTATACATGGTTGTCCAGTACAAATGACATTCAACAAAATATGCCCTATTATTCAGGGTCAATAGGCGCACAATATCACCTCTCTCTCAGACAATCACTGACAGCACAATTGTCTTCAGGATATCGGGTTCCCAATATTGATGATTTGAGCAGAATTTTTGAAACAGCTCAAGGAAATGTCATTGTGCCCAACTCCAATCTTCAACCAGAACAATCCATGAATATTGACTTTGGATACAAATGGATTGGAGATAAATTTCAATGTCATTTGATGTACTATCAAGCTTGGATTGATAAGGTTATTGCACTTGCACCATTTAACCTCAATGGTTCTAACACGCTAATTTGGGATGGTGTATCCAGTAACATTTTGGCTAATCAAAACTTTGAAAGCGCAATTATCAAAGGTATACAAGGGCAATGCTCAGGTGTGTTAGGAAATACCACCCGATGGCAATTGCAAGGTCAATGGACCGATGGTGTCATCAACAATGATAAAAACCAACCCTTAGATCACATCCCTCCAGGCATGCTTGGAGGAAATATATATCAAGAATGGAAAGAGATTCAATTCATGATACAATGTCAATATTACGGATGGAAAAAAATAGCCGACTACCGACTCGACGCAGAGGACAATGAAAACTATGCAACCGGATTGGGAACTCCGGCCTATTTATTAGTTGATACGAGAGTTGAATACCCCTTGAGTTCAACACTCACCATGTATGCTGGAATAGATAATTTACTGGATACACAGTACCGACCATTCGCAAGTGGCATCAATGGCCCTGGAAGAAATTTCTATTTATCTATTCGCTGGAATCCATAAAAAAAGGCCATGAAAACATGGCCTGATTCAGAATTTTATTCAATCCTACAGATGCATAAAGGCTTTCTTCTGTAGCAAAGATTCTTTGCTCTCTCGGTAATCTGGATCATCCACACAACAATCCACGGGACAAACCGCTGCACATTGGGGTTCATCATGAAAGCCCACACATTCTGTACACTTGTCATGAACGATGTAATAAACATCCATGCTCTTGGGTTCCATTAATCCGTCTGCATCTACTTCATTTCCGCCAGTAATGGGATTGATGATTCCTCTCAAACCTGTTCCATCTGAATATTTCCATTCTGCTCCACCTTCATAAATGGCGTGATTGGGGCACTCGGGTTCACAAGCTCCACAATTGATACACGCATCGGTAATCATGATTGCCATAACTCTATTGCTTTAATGTAATTTTGCGGCGCAAATGTACGCCATATCATCCAAACTATGAATACCACCTTAGAACAACGAATCCAAGCTTTTGTTCAACTTTCCAAAGTGATGGAGAGTCTCTCCCACAATCACACCTGGCCGGGCTTTGACTGTGGGCTAACAGAGGAGGAGTACAATAGCGCTCAAGAAGTGATCATTTCACAAGTAGCCTACAACGGGTGGTTCACAGAAATCAATACTCGCCGTGCCATCGGCGAGTGGGCCAATAACCTCAAAAGATCCTCTTTGGAAGCATGGCTGAAGCATTACCCTATCCAAGATCAACCCCACAAAGAAGAAACGGTCGCCATCATCTGTGCAGGAAATATCCCCATGGTTGGGTTTCATGACATCTTGTGCGTGCTTCTTGGGGGGCACAAAGCCATGATCAAATTGTCCAGCGATGATGCGCGGCTTATTCCGTTATTTCTCTATTTGGTCATGAAATGGGAACCAGGACTAAAACCTTACATTTTGTGGGCGGAGGGGAAGCTGCAAAACTTTGATCGCATCATTGCCACCGGCAGCGATAACACCTCTAGGTACTTCCATGCCTACTTTGACAAATATCCCAATATTATCCGACACTCACGAACCAGCGTGGCCATCTTGAACGGGCAAGAGACAGAGGAAGAACTGAATGGATTGGCCCATGATATTTTTGATTATTTCGGTTTGGGTTGCAGAAATGTATGCAAGGTATTCCTGCCTGAGGGATACGACTTAAATGTCCTGATCAGCGCTCTACTGCCCTTTCAATCGGTCATTCAGCATAACAAATACGCCAACAATTACGACTATAACAAGGCTGTCTGGTTGTTGAATCAGGAGGATTTGCTCGAAAACGGGTTCATGATTTTCAAACAAGATCAAGGCTGGGTTGCGCCAACAGCAAGCCTGTTTTACGAATATTATTCAGATTTGAACCAAGTCACAGCTCGCATTCAGGGCCACCAAGATCACATTCAATGCGTGGTCGGTCATGGATTTATCCCATTTGGCCAAGCCCAATGCCCGCAACTCAGTGATTACCCTGATGGCGTAGATGTCATGAAATTCATCCTTTCCTAACTATATTTGGACCATGCGTAAAATTGGAATCGGTTTATTTGGCATTTTGTTATTCGCTGTTCTCTTTCATGCTTGCAGCACGGAAGTGGAATTGAATGCACCTTACAAAAGCACAACGGTGGTGTTTGGACTTTTGGATCCCAAGTTGGATACTCAATACATTAAGATCAACAAAACCTTTTTGGGAGATGGCAACAATTACGATTTTGCCCTGATCCGTGACAGCAGTGAATACAAATGGGAAGAATTCAAGCGCTTGGTGATTGAAAAATATGTCAACAACACCAAAGTGGACGAATGGGCTTTGCAACCTGTAGAGGTATCCAAAGATCCATACGGCTTGTTTTACGCACCTCTTCAAACAGTATACATGTTGCCCACGCCAGGAGGATTAAACCCTGAAGCGACCTACAAACTTGTTGTCGACTTTCACAACCGCCCTGATGTATATGCAACCACGGATTTGGTGATGACCAACGAAGTCAGCATACAGAATCCATTGCCCAACGTGGCGATGATTTTGGCTCAATTCAATGCCGCTACTCAAGACATCAACTACAAGGATGACGTCACTGTGAAGTGGACTCCTGCACCCAATGTATCCTCGTACGACATCACTTTGCACTTCAACTATTTGGAGCAAACCTATGCCGACAACGCACACACACAATTGATAAAAACAGATACTTTGCGTTTGGATTATTATATTGGAAATTTCAACAGTGACAATCTGGAGACCAATGGCGGCGCCGTTTCCGCCTCTTTCTCAGGTGAAGGATTTTTCAGTTACTTGCAAAGCAAATTGGCGGTCAATCCCAAAGTTCGCAGAATCCCAGGACATCAATTCCCTGCTGCTACAGCCAAATGTTTTGAATTGACCATTGGAATGGCCAACGAAGAATTGGGAACTTATCTTTCTGTCAATGCTCCAGTAACAGGGGTGATTCAAGAAAGACCATCTTACAGCAATGTTTCGAACGGATTGGGTTTGTTTGCTTCGCGCAGCGCCATCATGCAAAAAGACATTCGCTTGGTGGGACAAAATGGACTGACCGGAAACTTGTATGCCTTGGTGCAAGGATCGTATTGCGCAGCATTAAATTTCTGCGATCCCGATCCTACTTCTGATTTTCCTTGCTCGAATTAATCCAGTCTCGGTATTCTTCTGGTAATGATTGAGGAAGGTAAATGGTATCTTCCATGGACTCCGTTACCATATAATACAAAATCTCTGATTGATTTTTCGCCTTGTTTTGCACCCACTTACCCTGACTCCATTCCAACATTTTGCGGTTTCCTATTCTTTCCATGATTGACCTTGGATACTCCGCATTGGGCTCATAGTACTCTGAGTAATCCTCACCTTCCAAAACAATCACATCCTTTTGACCTCGGATATCCGTTGGAAATATTGGGGAGTCCCAAACTGAAAAATCACCATCAGCAACCCCTCCAATTACCAATCGATCCAGAAACCTTTCTCCATCCCAAAACAACCATACTGCTCCGCTGAAATGTCCGCATGACTCTCCGCTTTCTTCCACCGCGATGACATCCTTGAAAGGTGTCAATCCTCGGTTACCTGCATTGGTCACATTCCAAACAGGTTCCCAAACATCAAATCTATACTTCGCAATTTCCTGGTGATTTCTAACCGCTCTGATTTGCATCCAAGTCATTTCATGAATGGAGGTGTCCACTGGACTCCATGGAATATACTGTTCATATCCAACAAAAAACTTGACCTCGGGATCAGATTGACTTCCTGTGCACCACCGCGTCATCAATCCTCCCCAAATCCAACCTTGTCCAGAATCTGTTTTCACTTCATACCAGACGCTTTCTATGCCATTGATGGCCAAGGTGTCGTGAGACTCATGCAGGATGCGGCATCCACTGCCTATCGGCAAACGACCCACCGGCCGCGCATCTTTTCCAGGTCGCATGCGCAAGGTAGCGTTGTCAACCCAGGTATAAGCGTGCACGCAATCAAAACAAGGAAGGGTGTCAAAATAATGAGCTACCCAAATATTCTGTGATTGACCCGCTAATGTTGTACAAAAAAACAACATAAAAAAAAGAAACTTATTCATCGATTTTCTCAAAAGGCAAAGTTGAAACTCCTTCTGCCGTTAACAAGGTTAGCCAATAGCAACCCGCAGGGAGGTCGGTTATGTTCAATTGCAAATAGTTCTTATTCCAGACTTCAGTCCATTTTACTTCTGACAACATTTGCCCCAATGCATTGCTCACCCTTACAGACATAACAGGCGCACCCTTGGTTTTCACATTGATCAATGACACTGCAGGATTGGGAAAAATGGACTCCATTTGTTTGCTGGGCAAAGAAGGATTGTCCAACAATTGATTCCAAGCCCACCAAAAATCAGGAATGCCAAATCCCACATCATGGTTGTGATTGGGATAAAGACTGGCTGTTTGCTCAACAATATTTCGAACTTCCCATGGGTTGGCATTTGGAAATGCGCTGAGCAAGGAGGCAACCGAACCTGCTACAATGGGACCACTGTAGGAAGTTCCATTGCCCTTGCCAATTTTCTCATCCGAAAACGGATAATAAGTCTTGACCCCCATGGCACTCACGTTGGGCTTTTCTCTGCCGTCAATGGTTGGACCATGAGAAGAAAAACCTGCAGGTTGCATTAAGCTGTCTACTGCTCCTACCGTTAATATTCCATCTGCATCTGCAGGTGCTGTAATATAATACCACACGCTGTTACCTGCATTACCAACACTATTCACCACGACAACCCCTTTCTTAGAAAGCTTCTCCGCTGCGATGCTGGCCCTTGAAACTTTTCCATTCATATCGGAATATTGATGGTTCATCGTTTCATCATCAAACAAAGAATAACCCAATGAAGAATTGATCACGTCCAAGCCCAATGAATCAGCCAGTTCTGCTGCTGCTACCCAATTGTCTTCTTCAATGCGGTATTCAGAATCGACATCCTCTGTTTGGAATAAATAATAATTGGATAGCGGAGCCGCACCAATGAACATATCTTCCATTACCCCGGCCATAATGCCCCAAACATTGGTTCCATGGGTACTCTTATCAAAAACATTGGGGGCTTGAGGATTCACAAAATCCCGGGTCATGACTAGTCGGCCTTCATCCCGTATTGGCGCAAAGGCCTTCATTTCATCAGCACCAAACCACCCACCATCAAAAATACCCACATCAATGCCCTCCCCTTTGAATCCAGCCTCATGCAACCGCACAGTATTCACCATATTCAATTGATGAAAACCCCATCCATACCCCTTACTCTCTGGAGCGTGTAGGGCAATGGGCGCTGATTCCTCCAGGTGATCCAAACGTTTTCCTACGGTTTGGTGATGTACCCATGTGTAACGCTTGACCTCTTGAACAAACGGCAAACTGGCCACTTGTTGAACTGCAGCAACCTGCGCAGCACTGTCCAAACCGCTCAGATTCAAGGTAAGGCTATTGAACCATTTGGAAGTATGGTGCAAGAGGCCCCCGCTCGTTTGAATTGTTGTCTGAACATACTCAGGATTCACGGGCAAGTCTTCCTCTAAAATGGAAATACCCAAGCGAAGTCTCCTTTCCAAGGACTTCGGGGATAAAAATGACTGAGGATGATCCAAGGTGAATGGCGTCCCCAATTTGTCTTTAAAAACAATATAATAATAACCTGGTGCATTTTGCGCCTTGATAGACACCATGCAGAAGCCTTGCAGCATCAGGCCAATAATGGCAATAAAAAAATTAATTCTTCGGCTCATCAATCAACTTTCCATTTTCCCAATGCTCAATCTTTTCGATATCACCATTGGGTTTTCTAAATATAATCTTGCCCTCATAAACGTCATGCAAATATTCTCCCTCCACTTTGGCAACCGTTCCTACCAGTTTTTCTCGCTGATAAATGCCAATCTTTTTATCTTCTTCTGATCCAGGAACCATTTCAAATTTACCTACATCATAGTACTCCTTGAATCCACCCTCCTTTTTTCCATCGATGTAAGTGCACAATAACTTGGGAATTCCACTATCATAATACTCTTCCACATCGGCATTGATATAGATTTTTTTCACCACTTTTCCTTTGTCATAATGTACAAAAGCCTCCTGCTTCCCCTGCGCGGTAAAGAACTTCCAAACTTTGTCGTAAGCGCCGTAGTAATACTCCCCTTGCATCTTTGGTTTTCCATCATCGAAATAATATTTGGCTAGGCCATGCATCGATCCCTTTTCGTAATGGCATTCTCTTATTTTTTTTCCAGCTTCGTTCCATTCCACATATTCTCCGTGCAGTTCACCATCCAAATAAAAACAAGTAGAAACCTTTGTTCCGCTTGATAAATACAATTCATACAACCCTTCGCGTTTTCCATGCTGCAAATTTTCAATGGTCGATAAAGCTCCATTTTGATGGTACAACTTCCACAACCCATCCTTGGTTCTTTTCCATTTGCCATCCTCCATTGCGCCGGTGTATTTTCCTTCCGCCATGACTTGACCCGAGGCATAAAACATTTTAACATAATTGATGGTGCTGTCTTGAATGTGGTCCACTTGAGAAATCAGCTTGGCCTCTTGATCATAAAAATCCCAAACACCAACGGGCGTTCCATGGTTGTATTGACCCTTGTAATACACCACTTCTGGTTTATTCTTGTAAACGCGATACCAATCCCCATGGCGTTTGCCGGAAGCGTCCAAGACATTGTAATCTTTGCCATAGGTACCCTGAGGCAAGGAAATTCTTGGCTGAGCCTGAGCGACTGAAGCGATGAAAACCAAAAAGAAGAGAATAATTCCTTTCAAAAACTTATTCAAATCATTCATAATAAAAATTTTAATGATGATTGTTACGTGCAAATATGGTTCCTTAACGTAATATTGTCATCGAAAATTTCTCAAGAAAAAATAAAAACCATGAAAGTTACCGTTGTAGGCGCAGGAAATGTTGGAGCAACATGCGCTGATGTGCTCGCTCACCGCGAGATTGCCAATGAGATTGTATTGGTGGATATCAAACCCGGTTTTGCTGAAGGCAAGGCGTTGGATATTTGGCAAACCTCTCCCATTAATTTGTATGATAGCCGCACTGTTGGCTCTACAGGGGACTATGCAAGAACTGCAGGTTCTGATGTTGTCGTCATCACCAGTGGTCTTCCTCGCAAACCTGGCATGAGCCGCGACGACTTGATCGCGACAAATGCTGGCATTGTAAAAAGCGTTACAGAAAATATCATTCAACATAGCCCCAATGCCATCATTGTTGTGGTTTCTAACCCGTTGGATGTGATGACCTATTGCGCATACTTGTCTGCAAAAGTTCCAAGCAATCGCGTATTTGGAATGGCCGGAATCCTAGACACAGCGCGTTACCGCGCATTTTTGGCAGAAGCATTAAATTGCTCACCCAAGGACATCCAAGCAGTTTTGATGGGTGGTCATGGCGACACCATGGTGCCCCTTCCACGATACACAACAGTAGGTGGTATTCCAGTTACTGAATTGATTGAGAAAGATAAATTGGATGCCATCGTGGAGCGCACCAAAGTAGGTGGTGGAGAAATCGTCAATCTTTTGGGAACGTCAGCTTGGTATGCACCGGGTGCTGCTGCAGCTCAAATGGTGGAAGCCATTGTTCGTGACCAAAAGCGTATTTTCCCTTGCTGCGTTTGGTTACAAGGTGAATATGGATTGAAAGATATTTATTTGGGTGTACCCGTCGTATTGGGTAAGAATGGTATCGAGAAAATCATCGAATTGCAATTGAATGCTGAAGAAAAAGCATTGTTGGATTCATCGGCTAAGGCAGTGAAAGAAGTGATGGAAGTATTGGACAAAATGAACGCGCAAGCCTAATTGTTCAATCATCCCCAATACCAAAAAGGTTGTTCTCAAGAACAACCTTTTTTTATTCTGTCAAATCCCCCACTGTTTTTCCCACCCAAGTCCCAATGGCCACACCCATACCGCCCATTCTAACGCCAACATATACTCCTTCTTGCAACTTTTGAATGATGGGACCCTTGCTCTTTCCCATTCCCATAATGCCAGACCATTGACTATCTATCTCAATGTCTTGCCTTCCAAGTAGCCTTTCCAAAGTGCCTTTAAGGTAATCCACATTTGCTTGATTGGGGCCGATGACATCTGTGGACTCTTCTTCATAAAACTTATCCCTTCCTCCTCCAATGAGCACGCGCTTTCCTATGCTGCGCAAGTACACATATCCTTCCCTACAATGAAAACTTTGATTCCATGGTTCCTGCAATATTTCTTGGGTCACCATCACTTGATTTCGGGCAGGAATCACATCCAACTCAGGCATCAATTGACGGGCAAAACCATTGGTGCAGATGACCATGTTTTTCACTTGGATATTTATCCCCCGAATGACCAAGGTTCTTTCTTCGGGTAATACGCGCTCAATGTTTAAACCATACCTGAATTCAATCCCCATTTGCTCACACTTTTTTTGCCAAGCACGAATCATCTTTCCTGGGTGCAAAATACCTTCGCCTTTTATCCGCATAACTCCTTCAACTCCGTGAAATCCCCATTGGTTTGAAGATGCAGAGTAAGGTTGAAATCCAATGTATCGCTCCGCTTCTTGATTCAGGAAAGGCAATTGTTCTTGCAATTCATTCCAAGCCTTTAAATCCTCTTGCGTAAAAAGTTCGAACCCATCTTCCTGATAAAATTCCATATCCGAAGGAGGAATGTAGGACTTGAGTAAAGCCAAACCTTCCCACCGCCTCGCCATGGTCATAAAAACTTGCTCTTTGGACTGACTGCGCAGGTCAGATAGTATTTCTGTAGGGCTTCCATAGCAAGCAAACCCAGCATTTCGCGTAGATGCACCGGCCGAAATAAAATCTCTTTCGAAAATCACAACACGGGCATTGGGATGTTTCAATTGGATGTGATAAGCGCTGCTTAAGCCTACGATACCGCCACCAATTATGGCAAAATCAATGTTTTTTAACCAAATTTCGCGTTCCCAATAACTAAAATTCATATTTTTACGTATAGAAATCATGCTAAGATAAAAGCAGGCCTATTGGGATGAACAAAAGTGCAATCAAATATTTCCTTTTGCTATTGATCAACATGTTGTTGGGATCAATGAAAGTCATGTCTCAAAACAATAGTGTCATTACCCTATTGATTACCGTCAAGGATGAGGCCAATGAAACCAAACTGGGCGGAGCTTCTATGATCATTTACAAAAACGGAGGGCAGTTTGAGTCGCTCACCGTTCCTGAAAATGGAAAAATCAAAAAGGAACTGCAGTTGGGTCATACCTATGACATCAAATTTGGCAAAGAAGGATACGCGCAAAAAATTGCTCGGATAGATACCCGAAATGTCCCTAAAGAAGAACAACCCGGAGGCTACGAATTCACCATGGAGGTATTTCTCTTTCAACCACCATCCGGATTCAATACAGACATTCTCAAAGAACCAGCGGCCAAGGCCATCTACATGAGTGACATCGATAAGGTAGACTGGGACGAAGAATACATCCGCAAACAAAAAGAAAAAATTGACGCCGAATTCAAACGTGTCAAAGATGCCCGCAAGGCAGATGAAGCCAAGTACAAGGAATTTGACAAGCTCATTGCAGAAGGAGACGACGAAGTAATTGTGAAACGCTATGAGAGTGCCATCGCAAAATATGAAGCCGCTCAAAAATTATTTCCCGGAGACGCATTGCCCAAACAAAAAATTGCCAAGGTTCAAGAATTGATGGGCCAAGCAGATGAAGCCAAAAAAGAAGAGGCACGTTACCGCATGCTTTTGATTGATGGTGAGGAAGCGATGAAAAACAGCCAATGGGAAGTGGCGCAAGCCAAATTCAACGAGGCAAAAAAAATGAAGCCCAAGGAAAAGGAACCGACAGAAAAATTGGCTGAATTGGACAAGCGCATGAAAAATGCGGCCAAGTATGCCCAATACGACGCGGTAATCAAAGATGCTGATCGACTTTTTCAAGCTGAAAAATGGGAGGAATGCATGGCCAAATACAAAGAGGCCAGCAACATGATGCCACAAGAGACTTATCCAAAAGAGCGCTTTGCCAGAGCAAAGGAGTTGTTAGAAAAGTCAAAATTGGATGCTGACGCGCAAAACAAAAAGAACAAACGCTACGCAGAGCTCATGTCATTGGGTCAGAAAGGCATCGACAAAAAAGACTACTCTACTGCAATTGTCCAATTCCAAGAAGCGGCCAATCTAAAACCAGACGAGCAACTTCCAAAAGACAAAATCAATGAGATCAATCGACTTTTGAAAGAACAGGAGGATGCCATTCAAGCCAAGAAAGTAAAAGAGAAAGAGGATCTAGAAGCCGCTAGAAAAAGAAAAGAATATGATGCCGTATTAAAAAATGCGGATGACATGTTCAAAGCGGCCGCTTCCAAGGACTTGGCTAAACTTTCGCAATCCAAAGAATTCTACAACCAAGCGCTAGCCATCCTACCTGCGGAAGGTTATCCCAAAGCACAAATCGCAGAGGTGGATGCATTGATCACCAAACTCAAAGGGGAGATGAATGCCGCGGAGTTGGAGAAACAAATGAAAGAAGCGGAGCGCTTGAAAAAAGAGGCTGAAATGAAACAAGCGCTGATTGATCAAGAAGAACGCGCTTTGGCAGAAAGAAGGAGAAGAGAGGAAGAGGAAGCAGAGAAAAAAAGAAAACTAGACGAAGCCCTCAATAGTGCGGTAAAAACCGGCGGTGGTGGAGGAAACATGAGTGGAAGCGCCGCGGAAGATGCTTTGGATGCATTTTATCGGGAAGCCCGCAGACAGCGCTCTCAACTTCGTGCGGATTCCATAGAACAGGAAAAAAGAAAGTTCCACAACTATGACCGCTATTTCAATCAAAAAAATGAAATGCGATTAGAGGAAACCATCAAAGACTTGAATGGCCAAGTGGAAATCAACAGCCGCATTCACATCCGTGGTGAAAAAATTCACGAAAGCAATATTCAAACAACGCAAGAAGAGAACAACAAATATGCGGAGGCCAGCAAGCAATTGCTCCTTTCATCAGCCAAACAAAGAGACGGAAGGATTGAAGATACTGAGACCTTTAAAAAAATGATTTTAAATGTGAGCACCAAGTCGGAAAGTATGCGAGAAAAAAGCAGCCGAATTAGTGTTCAAAAACAAGAGATCGCCAATGAGCAAAGCAGCTATCAGCAGCGCTCCGTAGACCGCACCAAAATGGCTGTTCGTGATTTAGAACTCCAAAGAAAAGAAGCCGACAAAGCTTTAATCTTTGGAGTGGAATCTCAAAAGGCCAGAGTTGGAGAGTTCATGGAGGCAAACGAAGCATTGAATTCCAACAACGAATTTTTCATCACCGCTTCGGCCTCTAAAAGAGACATGAATATGACCAATGTATCAAGTCAGAAGGAAAGTTTGATTGCCAATAGTCAAGACAAAAAGGATTTGCGTGATGAAAACCTTATGGCCATTGATGATGTGAAATACAATACCCAGTTGAACTTGATGGCCAAGAAATCAAGTGCGGAAGAAAACGGATTTGACAAGCGAGATGAATTGTTTAAGACTGCTGTATTGCCCAAACATCAAACGCGTTCTGAAATCATTGCCAATGTACAAGAGGAGGAGGATGCCATTACGGAAAGATCCTTTGATGTAGGCAATAAAAAAGTTTTGGAAAGGACCGTGAAAACAGATGGTCAAACTTTCGTCTACCGAAAAATCGTCTCCACAGCTGGTGTCTATTATTTCAAGAACGGATTGAGCATCACCGAGCAGACTTGGAAAGATGAAACCACCAATTTGATGACCAAATAAATGGCGATCAAAATCACGGTCATCAACGGACCCAATCTGAACTTACTCCATTTGAGACAGGCTGAATTTTATGGGGAGCAGGGATTAGACATGATTGAATCGAAACTGAAATCCCTATATCCTGAAATAGAATTTGATTTTTTCCAATCCAACATCGAGGGAGACATCATTGATAAAATTCAAGGTTGTATCGAAACACAATCTGCCATCATCATTAATCCTGGAGGATATGCCCACACCAGCGTGGCGATTCACGATGCGTTGGAATTGATTTCTTTGCCAAAAATTGAGGTACACTTGTCCAATATTCATCAACGCGAGACTTTCAGACACCACAGCATCACCGCATCAGCCTGCAACGGCGTTATTGCTGGTTTAAAACAAGAAAGCTACGTATTGGCGGTTCAAGCCATTCTACAATTAAGCCTTTGAATAGGCCTTGATGGCGCTGTCCATGACACGCACCAAATTTTCAGCAGAACGGATATCCAATTGTTTTCCTACCCGATAATGGGTTGATCCATGAACAAATCCTACTCGCTCGCCGCCGATCACCCAAAAGCTATCATCCAAAAATGCCAAGAAATTACCTGGATCGGACTTGATGATCCCGAGTTTTTGAATGGCCTTTAATTTCAACTTTTCTTTTTTTCCTCTGCTGCCAAATGCATTCTGGATATCCATTTCACCTGGTCGAATCCAAATTTTTTCCTTGCCCATTCTTCTCCACAAAAAAGCCTTACCGATGCGAACAAAAAAGTACAACCACAAAGAACTGGAAACAATAAAGAAAACGCGGTCGGACAAGGCCTCAGCCACCAATGCATAATAAATAAACACACCACCGCAATAGGCCCAAGCCAATAACCAAGACAACAACATGCTCACCTTCCATCGTTCAACTTTTTGATCAATCTCAATATAGATTTCTTGCTCCGAGGATTTCGTCACCACAATTCTAGGGGAGATCTGCTGCGTCTGTTTTTTCATGATTGCTTCAATGCTTGATGATAGACCGATAAATATTGCTCTGTAACTTTTTGAACATCAAATTTGGCGGCCGTTGCTCGGGCCCCTTCTGAAAATCTCCTTTGTTCTTGAAAGATGTCCAAAGCTTTGTTCGCCATTTCTTCTACTGCGCCAACAGGGCACAAAAAACCGGAAATCCCCTGCAGGTTCACTTCAGGCAAACCACCCGTATCGGATGAAATAACGGGAACACCCAAAGCCATGGCTTCCAAAGCACTCAAACCAAAACTTTCTGACTCTGAAGGAAGAATGAACAAATCCGCACCGGCCAAAATCTCTTGCGGTTCTTTCACGCTACCGACAAAATAAACGTGGTCGGATAAATCATGATCACGACACCATTGCTCTGCCTTGTGTCGATCTGGCCCATCGCCCACCATGACCAATCGTGCAGCTGTCTTTGCTTGAATGCGCTTGAATACTTCGAGTACATCAATCACTCTTTTTACTGGTCTAAAATTGGAGGTATGCACACATAATTTCTCTTCACCCGTAACAAATTCTCTACGCACAATTTCCCTCCATTTGTCGCATTCTGCCGCCAACTGAATAAAATTGGGAATGACGGTGATGGTTTTGGTGATATCAAAAAAACGATAAGTATCTTGCTTCAAACTTTCACTCACCGCGGTGATGGCATCTGAGTGGTTGATGGCGAAAGTAATCACGGGTTTAAATGAATCATCCTTACCCAACAAAGTAATGTCTGTTCCATGCAAAGTGGTGACCACAGGGATGTGAATGCCTTCATCCATCAAAATCTTTTTGGCCATGTAGGCCGCTGATGCATGCGGGATGGCATAGTGCACGTGCAACACATCCAAATGCTCATACTTCACTACATCGACCATTTTACTGGCCAGTACCAATTCATAGGGTGGGTAAACAAACAATGGATACTCACTCACATTCACTTCATGAAAGCGGATATTCTTGTTTACGCCTGTCAACCGGACGGGCTGCGAATAGGTGATGAAATGAACTTGATGACCTTTATTGGCCAGGGCGATTCCCAACTCTGTTGCTACTACTCCACTACCGCCATAAGTGGGATATCCCACCATTCCAATGCGCAAAGGTTGTTCCATGGTCATGTTACAAAGGTACATCAGTGATTCCCTTCCACCGACAACAAGGCCTTGTATACTTCTGTTTGAATTTGTGTACGGTAGTTTCCTTGAATCAATTTTCGGTTGCTGACATCGGGATGAATCCTGTTGCTTAAAAAGACAAAAATCAAATCATGCTCGGGATCGGCCCAAGCCAATGTACCTGTAAATCCTGTATGCCCAAAGCTTTTATCGGATACCAGCTCAGAAGCACTGCCACCAGACGCTCTGTCCAATACCGGCTTGTCAAAGACAAGCCCCCTCCTATTTCCTGAAATATGCCGTTGATTAAAAAGATCAACCGTTTCTGGTCGGATAAATTGTTGTCCGCGATAACTTCCCTTGTGCATGAGCATTTGCATGATGGCTGCCAAGTCATAGGCATTTGAAAAAAGTCCAGCATGACCAGCCACACCACCCATCAAGGCAGCGGTTTCATCATGCACATAGCCCCGAATGAGTTGCTTTCGAAAAACTGTATCGTTTTCTGTTGGAGCAATCATGGATTGCGGAATGCGTTCCAAAGGAAGGTATCCCATTTTATCCAATCCCATGGGAGAGTAAAAATATTCATTCAAAAAATCATCCCACTTTTTTCCCGTCTTGGTCTCAACAAATGACTTTACGAAGTAATACCCCAAATCGCTGTATTCATATTTGGCAGGAAGCTGCAAGGGCGTTTCCATGATCTTCCAACCGATGGTGGCCACAACGCAACTGTCAACGTACAAACTATCCGCAACCAACAAATCCCCTGCAGATCGTTTCTCCTTGTGCCAGGCTGCTGAATTCAACTCTTTAGAAAAGGGAATAAAACTTTTCAAGCCCGCCTGATGCGACAACAAGTCCCGCCACTTGATTTTAGCATAAGGTGATCTTTTGGGAAAAACCAACGACTCCCCCATGGTAGATTCCATGTTCCAATAACCGTGATCATACATCCACATCATGGCCAATGAGGAGGCGGCCAACTTGGTAATCGAAGCCAAATCATACACGCTATTCAATTGAACAGGTTCTGACTTACCTTGATCCAAGGTCCCATAAGCTCTATCATAGACCAATTCTCCACCTTTGGCTACCAGTACCCGACATCCAGGAAATGCACCTTCGTTTATTCCTTTATTCACCAAGGAATCCACCTTATTCATTTGGAAACGATAACCAAAATTGGTCTTGCGTTCCTCTTGCTGGAACATGTTCTCCACATACTCTTTGTTCTTGGGGACAACTATATTGCGTGACTTGATGAGCCGCAACTGTTCGGATGAACTGCACACCGCCTTACCCAAAACATGAGATCCTGGCCAAACCAATCCCTCTCCACACTTCCACAATTCACCCACGCTGACAGGCAATCTCCCACTAAAAATTCGAGCTCCCACAATTGCTTCCATCATCAGATGCTGTGTCAAATCATCGTCTTGAAAACCCGCAGCCACTATGTCAAAATTCTTTACTGCAGGTTCATTGCCCAAGGCATAAGGGTTGGCAAACAGCAACAACATTTTATTTTTGCTGTTGTCCCAGTTGGAAATCCAATTCAACCAATACGGCGAAACACCAAAGTTCTTGGAAGCCTTACTTGAGGTATTGACAAAAGAGAAAGACACCAGATCATAGACATTGAGCAAGCCCAGCAACACTTGAGCAGTATCTTTCCACGTAGAATCAATGTCTTTGGGCCAATAATGAAAATCAATGTTTTTCAATACAGCAGCCGATTGGGCCAACTGGTAAGTAGAATCCCCACCGATGATGACCATCGCCTTTTTTACCAAAGGATCACGCCACGCCTTCATGGATGAGGAATCGGCCTGCATCAGGGTCAAAGCACCCGCATTGACCTCCTCATAAATTTTCAAAGCGCTGGGCATTCCCAAATCATCCATCAGATGACTTTTATCCAATTTAACCGGATGATTCAATCCGCACCACTCTTTGCTTTGTAGAATTTTATAACAACTTTCATCGATACGCTCCATCGACAATTCACCACTGGCCAATTTGGCTTTGATGGCCTCAATGGCCTTGGGAATATTGGAAGGGAACAACAGGATATCATTCCCTGCTTGAATGGCCATCACCTCCATTTCGCCAGGTTTAAAATGCTTGGCCACACCTTGCATATTCAAGGCATCGGTTACAATCAATCCTTGAAAACCCATTTGCTTTTTCAACAAATCTTGAATCAATGCTGAAGAGAGTGAAGCCGGAATGCCTGGTCTATTCTCATATGCAGGAACATACAAATGTCCGGTCATGACACTGGACAATCCTTGCTGCATCAAAGGTGGATATGGATATAACTCTAAACTGTCCAAACGTTCTTTGGAGAAGGGAATTACCGGCATGTCTTCATGGCTATCGGTATCTGTATCACCATGACCTGGAAAATGTTTGGCGCATGCCAAAATGTGATTTTCTTGCAAACCTTCCATAAAGGCCTGGCTGGCTTGAACAACAGCCTCGCGGCTTTCGCCAAAAGATCGGTTGCTGATGACAGGATTCTTGGGGTTGTTGTTGATGTCAACTACTGGAGAGAAACTAAAATGAACGCCAATTCTTTTCAATTGCCTGGCAGTTTCAGCTGCATAATCCTTGATCAATGAAACATCGCGCAATGCGCCCAAGGTCAATTGACGGGGATAAAGGATGGTTGAATCCAAGCGCATGCTCAATCCCCACTCGGCATCCATTCCGATGAGCAAAGGAATGTGGGACATGTCTTGATATCGCTGGGTGAATTTGAGTTGATTCTGTGGGCCACCTTGAAAGAAAATGATCCCCCCAACACCGTATTTTGAAATCCAATCGACCATTTGTTTGTCGTTGAAATACATGTGCTTGGGGTCGCTCCATGCGGGCACCATGAAGAGTTGACCAATTTTTTGGTCCAAAGTCAGTGAGTTAAAAACGGAGTCTGCCCATGGGGTGGCTTGCCGATTGAAAATCGGTTGTGCCCATCCATCCATCATCCCAACCACACATACAAACAAAACAATCAATATCCTTCTCATCAATATCCAAAGAAAAGAAGATTGTTTCTGACTGGGTTGAGAATTCTATAAAAAGGCGAACAAAGGTTTGTTGAATTACTCGCCAATGCGCTTCAGGGCCTGAGCCATGACAAAATCAAACTGTTCATCCAAAGTTAAGTTGGAGTTGTCTACCACAACAGCATCTTCTGCTTGGCGCAACGGGTCCATCTCACGGGTTGTATCGATTAAGTCGCGATTGGAAATATTGGATTTGATTTCCTCCAAAGAAACATCCAAACCAGCAGCGATTAACTCATCATAGCGGCGCTTAGAACGCACGTCAGCATCAGCTACCATAAAGACTTTTAACTCCGCATCGGGCATAACAACAGTCCCAATATCACGTCCGTCCATCACCACACCTTTCGACTCTGCCAATCGCTTCTGCAGACGCACCAATTTGATGCGAACTTCTTTGACCGCACTCACCAAAGAAACATGATTGGAAACTTGTATGGATCTGATCTCCCTTTCCACATTCATTCCGTTCAAGTAAATTTCCTGCTCACCAGAATCGGTGTTGTATTTAAATGAAACCACCACATGATCCAACAAACGAACCAACAAAGGCTCATCCAATGATTGATCTCTCCTGACACAATTGTTTTGAAGTGCAAAAAGGGTAATGGCGCGATACATCGCACCTGAATCAACATAAAAATAATAAAGGGCCTTGGCAACGGCTTTGGCAATGGTACTTTTCCCGCAGGATGAGTACCCATCAATGGCAATATTTATCTTCTTCCTCACGGGAGTCGAAAATACAACAGGTATGGCAAACCCGTTGTATTTTCGAGAAAGAAATTTTATTTACAATCCAAATCCGTAATAAGCGCGGGTTCCATTGGGGTAAATCCCTTCAATCATGATGCCTTCTCCTTTTGCCTTGGATCCCAAAATGGTTTTCAAATCCTCAGGTGTTTCTACCCATTCTTCATCCACTTTGGTAATAATGAAGCCGGGTTGAATACCCGCCGCCTTTAATTTTCCGGGACTAATGGACTTGATTTTGGCTCCGCCCTTGATGCGCAGCTTGGCCATTTCGTCGGTGGACACTACTCCAAAATCGGCTCCCAAAGAACTCACATTGGCCGCTGCCTCTGCTTCAAAATTGCTCAACTCTGCTTTTCCACTTCTGTTCTTCAGGGCAACCGTAATCTCTTGCCACTTGTTATTTCTCCAGACTCCCAATTTAACCTTGTCGCCAGGGCGATACTTGGCTACTTGCTCCTGCAGCTGGGGAACATTTTTCACAGGACGATCACCCACTTTGAGGATGACATCACCTTCTTTGATTTCGGTATCGGTGGCGGTCACTCCATTGACCAAAATTCCGGCTACTTCGTTCAATCCTTTGTCCTTGGCGATGTCCTCGGAAACTTCAGAAATCTTCACCCCAATGAATGCACGTTGAACACGACCAAACTCAATGATATCGGTCGCCACTTTTCGTGCAATCGTAGTGGGAACAGCAAAAGAATAACCGGAGAAAACGCCTGTGCGAGAGGCAATGGCGGTATTGATTCCCACCAACTCTCCTTTGGCATTGACCAAAGCCCCTCCACTATTTCCAGGGTTCACCGCAGCATCGGTTTGAATAAAAGACTCTACAGGGAATATTTCCTCCGAACCATTGTTTCGGTTCCCAATCAAATTAATGTTTCGCGCCTTGGCGCTAACAATACCCGCCGTCACGGTTGATGTCAACTCAAATGGATTCCCAACAGCCAATACCCACTCACCCACTCTAACCTCTTCACTGTTGCCCCAATTGATGGCCGGTAAATTTTCTTCGTCAATTTTAATGACTGCGATATCGGTGCTTGGATCCCGACCCACCAATTCAGCAGTATAATTCTTGTTGTTATTTAAGGTAACGATCAATTTCTGCGCTCCCTCCACCACGTGGTTGTTGGTGATGATGTACCCATCATTAGAGATAATCACACCACTTCCCGTGCCTTGCTGTACTTGGGGTTGTTGTTGGTACCCAAAAAAATCAAACCAAGGATTGTACGCTGGACTCACCGTGCTTTCCGTTTTCACGTGAACGACGCTATTAACGGACCGATCCGCAGCGCCAACAAAGTCTGTATTCATGTCGCCGGGCATGCCTCCAGCAAAGGACACCTGATGTGCAGGAAGTGAGCCATTCAAAGCCGATAAATTGGGATTGCTCCATTGTATCACTGCACTTCCGATAAGCGCAACGCCCCCTCCGAGCAACGCTGCACTAGACAATAACCACCAATTCTGTTTCATTTGCAATACAATTTTTATGATTCAAAATTACAACCGAAAAAGGATAAACTTGTTGCCTGAAAAATTTGAAGAAATGTTAATGCGTTCACTTGTTGGAGGTCTCAGCGCCTTACCTTTGAAGGGTGAAAAAACTCAGTCTATTCATTTGCATCCTCGCCAGTTGGTTTCTAATGGCCTGTGAAAAAGAAATCACTGTGGACCTGCCCAAAACCGATTCTTTGTTGGTGGTTGAGGGAACGATTGAAAACGGGTTTCCACCCATCATTTTTCTCAGCCAATCTCAAGGTTATTTCGACCCCATCAATGCAGAGACTTTAAAAAACTTTTACATCTGTGATGCCAAAGTCACTTTAACTGTAGATGGCATAACAGATACGCTCATCAACATCAACTCAGCAAGTCTGACTCCTGAGCAATTAGAGCAGGTGGCTGATTTAATTGGTATACCTGCCGAACAAATTGCTGCCAATAATTTTTGTGCATACACTTCACTCAACCCCAACTTTTGGGGACAACCCAATAAGGTGTACAATTTAAAAGTGGAGCACCAAGGAAGAACAGTAACCGCAACCACCAAACTCAATACGCCCATTCCTTTGGATAGTTTATGGTTTGGCATTCCATCTGGCAACCTGGAGGATTCATTGGGCTTTCTCAATGCCCGTCTCACCGATCCCGATACCCTTGGCAATTGCTACCGCTGGGCAGCCAAACGAATAAATCGTTACACCAACGCTCCAGCCGATCAAACTGATTTGATTGGACAACCCAAGGATGCAGACTTTATTTATCCTTTCAATTCAGTCACAGACGATGCCTTCTTCAACGGATTGAGTTTTGATTTTTCTTATTACCGCGGAAAGGAATTAAACTCAGAAAAATTCGATGACAACAATGATGAATCCGGTTACTACAAAGTGGGTGATACCGTTGTTGTGAAAGGTCAAGTGATCGATTATCCCAGTTTCCAATTTATTTTTGATTTTGAAAACCAAGGTGGTGGTCCCTTTGCTCTGCCTCATAACTTAAGGTCAAATGTGAAAGGCGGATTGGGGGCCTTCATCGCCTATGGCTCTTTACTGGACACCGTAATCTGCGTGAAGTGATTCGTATCACACAAAAGCACGTTACTTACAGACTAACTTTGCACGCAAATCACAAGAACAATGAACACTTTTATTTCAGCCATTACTTTTAAATGTCCCGCCTGTCATCAGGAAAGTATATACGAAAATCCTGCTCTGTATACTTTAAAAGATTTGAGTAAAAACAAAAAGTGTTGCAACCATTGCGGTGCAGATTTTCAACCTGAGCCTGGTTTTTATTTCGGTGCAGCTTATGTTTCTTGGGCGCTGACCGTAGCGACTTGGGTGGCTGTGTTGGTGGCTTTAAAATGTTTTGCTTGGTGGGGTTGGATAGAGTTTGGTTTCTTGACCCACCCTGCTACTTTTCTTTTCTCAGGCATTGGAACGAGCTTGGTACTTTTCCCCTATATGTTTCGATTATCCCGAAGCATCTGGGCCCATTTTTTCATTGCCGAGAAAACGGAAAAATAATTAACCCAACTCTTGCAGTTCTACCAAGGTTTTGTACAAACCTTCTTGCGCCATCAATTCTTGGTGGTTGCCTTTTTGTACAATTTCTCCTTGATCAATTACCAATATGCAGTCTGCATTTTGCACAGTGCTTAGACGGTGCGCGATGACAATGCTGGTGCGGTCTTTCATCATGTTTTGAATGGCATCTTGCACCAATTGCTCACTCTGCGTATCCAACGCCGATGTGGCTTCATCCAAAATCAAAATGGGAGGATTCTTGTACAAGGCGCGCGCGATGCAAACGCGTTGCTTTTGTCCGCCCGATAACTTGCTTCCTCCATCCCCCACATTGAATTCCCATTGACCTGGACATTGCTCGATAAACTCGGAGGCATTGGCCATTTTGGCCACCGCCTTTACCCTTGTCTCATCCACTTGATCAAATCCCAATGCGATGTTCTTGGATATAGTATCATTGAAAAGAATAGAGTCTTGGGTAACGACGCCCACGTGATTTCTCCATGAGGACAATGAACGGCTGCGCAAAGAAACGCCATCCACCAATATATCGCCTTGATGCGGATCCATCAATCGCACGACCAAGGAAGCGACCGTAGATTTCCCACTTCCTGATGGCCCCACCAAAGCCACGGTCTCGCCCTTCTTCACGGTAAATGAAATATCCTTCAATACCGATTTGTCTCCATAACCAAAGGATACTTTTTGAAATTGAATTTCGGATTGAAAATCGCCTACTTCAACAGCGCCAAGTACATCTTGCACGGACTCCTCAGCGTCCATGATTTCATTGACCCGATCCAACGAGGCAGCTCCTTTGGACACCTTGAATACCGCCTCTGACAAGGCGCGAGCCGGTTGAATGACTTGGGAAAAAACCACCAAGTAACCAATCAACAAAGCGCCGGACATCTCCTCCTCCAAAACAATTTTCCCTCCTACAAAAAGCAATATCGCAATGACGGACATGGAGATGAATTCAGACATCGGAGAACTCAAATATTCTCTTCTGTACAGCCGGTGCATCAACTTGAAATACGAATCATTTTCGCTGTTGAATTTGTTGCCAAAATAATGTTCTGCATTGAAAACCTTCACCACACGCATACCGGTTAATGTCTCTTCAATAACGGAAATCAATTCGCCCAAACTTCCTTTGCCACGCTTGGCGGCATTTTTCAAACTCTTGGCAATACGCGAAATCAAAATACCACTGATGGGAAGGAACAACAAGGCGAAGAGTGTCAACTGCCAAGAGATAACAAACAAGGTCACAATGGAGATGGTGAGCATGATGGGCGCTTTGAGTAAAGCCTCGAGCGCACCAATGACAGAGAACTCAATTTCCATCAAATCATTGGTCATTCTGGAAATCAAATCTCCTTTTTTCTCGTGGGTATAAAAGGCAACAGACAAACGGAGCACTTTGGCATACAATTTCGCGCGAAGATCACGTGAAATGGCGGTTCGCACTTTTGCAATGCTCAACAGAGACAAATAATTGGAGAGATTCTTCAACAGCGCCAACAACACAATCGTCCCACACATCAACATCAATGCATTGATTTCGCCATGTGCATCCACATATTTCTTTAAACCTTGTTCAGCAATCTGCCACCATTTGTTGCCACTCGCACTTGGCCCTGTCGTCTGCTGCACCTTGAACAGAATGTACAAGAAGGGGACGACACTTAAAAAAGTAAACAACGAAAAAACAGAGTTCACCACATTCAAAAGAAAGTTGGAAATCAACTCTTTCTTGTACGGTGCACAAAGCGCAATGATATCTTTAAAGGCCTTTGATTTCATCAATCTACCAAATCCATCAAATGAATACCTGTGTAATTGTGCGGTGTTATTTTACGCATCTCATTCTTCACCGAATCCGAAACTTCTAACTCATCAATAAACTGGGCAATCGATGCTTGGTTGATTTCATTCCCTCTGGTCAATTTCTTCAACGCCTCATACGGAGCAGGATAATTTTCTCTGCGCAAAATGGTTTGAATGGCCTCTGCCACTACCGCCCAATTTTTTTCTAAATCTTGCTGCAATGCCGCCTCGTTGAGCAACAATTTGGACCAACCTTTCTGAATGCTCTTCAAGGCCAACAATGTATGCGCCAATGGAACGCCAATGTTTCTCAAGACTGTGCTGTCGGTCAAATCGCGCTGCAAACGAGATACAGGGAGCTTGGCAGACAAGTGCTCCAACAGCGCATTGGCGATGCCCAAATTCCCTTCTGCATTTTCGAAGTCAATTGGATTCACCTTGTGCGGCATGGCCGACGAACCAATCTCTCCCTCTTTGGTCTTTTGCTTAAAATACTCCATGCTGACATAGGACCACATGTCGCGGCACAAGTCCAACAGGATTACATTCATTCTTTTGATGACATCAAACGTTGCCGCCAAGTTGTCATAATGTTCAATTTGCGTGGTGTATTGAGAGCGATGCAATTCCAATTTGTCTTCCAAAAAATCATTGGCAAACTCTATCCAATCAATGTCGGGATAAGCTACTGAATGAGCATTGAAATTCCCTGTTGCCCCGCCAAATTTGGCTGAGGCCGGAATCTCTTCCAATTGATCCAACTGCGCTTCTAATCGCTCGACAAAAACACAAACCTCTTTGCCCAAGCGTGTTGGTGAGGCGGGCTGACCGTGGGTCTTGGCCAACATGGCCACATCCTTCCATTCTTTTGCACTGGACAAAATTTGATCAATCAAAACCTCCATTTCTGGAAGATATACCTCGTCCAAAGCATCACGCAAACTGGCGGGAATGGCTGTATTGTTGATGTCTTGGGAGGTCAATCCAAAATGCACAAATTCTTTCACGGCACCCATGCCCATCGCTTCCAATTGATCCTTCACGGCATACTCCACCGCTTTCACATCGTGGTTGGTGGTCTTTTCATACTCCTTGATCTTCAAGGCATCGGCCTCTGAAAAATTCTCGACCCAATTGCGCAATTGCTCTCCATGTGCAGGCTTAAAAGCGCGCAGCTGAGGCAAAGGAATTTCTGATAAGGCGATGAGGTACTCCACCTCCACCCAAACGCGGTACTTGATTAAGGCAAATTCAGAAAAATACTGATTCAATACGTTCGTCGAAGAATGGTACCGGCCATCAACAGGTGAAATGGCCATCAAAGGATTGTTGCTCATGATCTAATTTCAAAGCGCTAAGGTAAGCCATAAAATGCTTGGGTTAACTACCTTTGCCCAAACGAAAACGATGAAGATTCACCCGATAGATACTGGTTTTTTCAAGCTCGATGGTGGCGCCATGTTTGGTGTTGTCCCCAAAATCATTTGGAGCAAAACCAATCCTGCTGACGACAACAACTTATGCACTTGGGCCATGCGCTGCATGCTCATTGAAGAAGGGAACCGTCTCATTTTGATTGACACGGGAATCGGTCAAAAACAAAGTGATTTGTTTTTTGGTCACTACCACTTGCACGGTGAAGGTGAATTGCACAAGAGCATTCAAGCGGCGGGTTTTCACTCCGATGAAATCACCGACGTTTTTTTAACGCATTTACACTTCGACCATTGCGGAGGTGCCATCCAGCGCGATGCGCAATCTGAGCGTTTGGTCCCTGCTTTCAAAAATGCGCATTATTGGAGCAATGCCCAGCATTGGCAATGGGCCACGGAACCCAACCCCAGAGAAAAAGCCAGTTTTTTAAAGGAGAACATTCTACCGATTCAAGAAAGTGGTCAATTGAAATTCATTGAACGCACAGGGCAGTTTCAATCCACCGACTTGGGATTTGAAGTATTCTTTGTCGACGGACATACCGAAAGCATGATGATTCCAGTGATGCAATACAAAGGAAAAAAAGTAGCGTTTATGGCGGACCTGTTGCCCAGTGTTGGACACCTGCCCTTGCCCTATGTCATGGGTTACGACACCCGACCTTTGATCACTTTGGCAGAAAAAGAGATCTTCTTGCAAAAAGCATTGGATGAACAATGGGTATTGTTCTTTGAGCACGACGCACAAAACGAGTGTTGTACTTTAAAGCAAACAGAAAGAGGCATTCGTGCGGAACGCGTTTTTTCTTTTGGTGAACTCTAAAAGGTTTAAGACTTCGTTTCCAAATGACTTTGCAGGTATTTCTGCACCCTGTTGGGTGGTTGATAACTGGGGTCTTTCTCGATATTGGGCAAATAGCCAAACAATTGATAATCTTTGATGATGGTATCCACGTAGGTAGGCACCATGCGCTCCCATCCGGGATAGCCCGCTTTGATCATCGCCAACACATCACGTGAGAAAATATCCAAGATATCTGGATTGTAATCCTCAATGTCTTTCAGGCGTTTATTGAAGACCAAGTAGTCGTACAACGGTTTGATGCGCGGATGGATGTCAGCATTTTCCACTGTTTCCAATAGACCGGTATCCTGCTCACGCCATGGGTAGACGTACATTTTGAGATCGCGAGAGAACATCACACCAAACACTTCCAAGATGCCCCCGTTGACATCACGGTAATACTTCTCATCAAACAATTGATACAGCATGTTGGCACCCAAGATGATGCCCATGCGCTTGGAAGTATGGGTAGAGAAATACTCCACCAACTTGTAATACTGAGAGAAATTGGACACCAAAACAGTTTGTCCTAAAGAACAAAGAATATCGGCGCGATCCAAGAAGTCTTGTTCATCCACCTCACCTGCAGCGGAGAGGTTGTTCAGCGTAATTTCAAAGAGGACTTGGATTTGTTCTGGATCTACTTTGGGATCCTCTTGGAAGTGTTTCATTCCTTTGAGAATCATATCGATGTTTACTTTGGTCACCGGGCGGAATGAACCCCTAATGGCCAAGATGTTCTTCTTGTACAACACATCCGCAGCCTGTAAATTGGCACCGTCTGGAGAGAAGATGACCGCCTCTGTCATGCCGTTTTTCACCAATTGAAGGGAGAGCAGGCGGTTGTCTACTTCAGCAAAGTCAGGACCGATCATTTCGATCATGTCAATCTCCACTTGGTCACGGTGCAAGTTGTCGTACAAGGACAACAAAAACTCCTTGGGATTGTGGTATAAATTGAAACAACCGTAAATCAAGTTCACCCCCAGGATACCCGTTGTAGCTTGTTGCAACAAGGCGTCTTGTTCATGAAAGCGGGCGTGTAAAATAATCTGGTTGGGTTCTTTTTCTGGACTCGTTTGAAACTTGACCCCCATCCATCCATGGCCTTGCACAGTCTTGGAGAAGTTGATGGTGGCAATGGTATTGGCGTAGGAGAAAAACGTTTTGGTGGGATGATCAGTACGCTTCAGACGCTCTTCAATCAAGCGGTACTCATGGATGAGCATGTTCACCAAACGGGGTTTGCAGACGTAACGACCCTTGGCCTCTTTTCCATAGATGGCATCGGAGAAATCTTTGTCATACGCGCTCATGGCCTTTGCGATGGTACCACTTGCACCGCCAGCGCGGAAGAAATGACGAACCACTTCTTGCCCTGCGCCGATCTCGGCAAAAGTGCCGTAAATAGCAGGATTGAGATTAATCTTCAGCGCCTTCTGATTGGGGGTGAGTATCACCCTTTCCTTGTCATTCATACCCATGATGTTCCTTACAAAATCAAAGGTAAACATTTAGTTGGAAAGACAAAAACAATTCTGACCGCAGGGGCTTATGGTCGTACGCCCCTACCCAAATCAATCTTTGGATACCATTCTCTTCATTTTCGTTGGGTTTTGTCTCCAATCAAAAATGTCCGTTATGTATATCTCGTTTCCGATGATCAGGTAAATAATTTTATAATTACCTTCTACAATATAACGATGACCTTGATTGAGGTCTTTTAGATTTTCTTCCTCAGCTCCTATCAAAGGATGCTTGATGATGGGTTTGGTAGCGGCAAAAATGGACTTTTTGATTTTAACGGCTGTTCTCTCTCCTGCTACCATGCGGTAATACAAAAAAATATTCTTTAATTCCGAAATGGCAAAATTGGTCCAAATAATTTGGCGCATGGGCTTACCAATTTTTAGATTGAGACTCTAATTCTTTTTGGGATAAGACATGACCCTTTTTAATTTGATTGTTTGAAAATTCAGCCCGCTCCACTAACTCATTCTTGCTAAAAACAATATCAACCGGTTTGATTGACTTTAAACTTTTTTGAATGGACGATTCAATTTTATCAAATGTCTTTTCATCTTGTATTCCCAATAGATATTCAATCAAACTTATTTTTCTCAATTGAAGGCTTGATGATTTCATGTCATTAAATTTTGTGTGAAAATACGAATTATCGGACCAATTAAAAAATACAAAAAAGGGGCGAATAGCTATACGCCAAAACCAAAATATTGATTTTTATTTTAGAAAGAAAAAGAGAAACAGAGCGGAAATGAAAGTCTCCTCATCACTTCATCTCCTCATCACCTCATCCCCTATCTAATCCCTTAAGCAACGAACACTAAAGCCGTTTTGCTTAACGTTGACGCTGGGGTAGACATAGGAAATACCATAGTACAGTAAGCGGTCCCAAGCGTTGTTAGAATCGCTCTCTGTACTACTCCACCAGAAACCGTAGTTGCCAATGGAGTAGTAAGTTCCATCGATGTAGCGGTAACCGCCAGGGAGGGCTGTGAATCCGCTTTCGTTTGTGGCTTGCTCGTTGGGTGAATACCAAAGACCATCTCCATTCTCAATGGTCCCTGTTGATTTCATTTTACCTCCTGCCACTGAACTTCCTCCAAGGCTCGTTTCCAAAGTAGTCCACTCTGCATCACTGGGCACGTGCCAACCTGAGGGGCAAAGGCCACGGCTATCATTTACCGCATACCAATTGTACAACTTGCCATAAGTGCTATTGTTGGCTGCATCGTTGTCGTAAATGGCATAGGCTCCGCTCGTTGTGTTTTGCCAGGTTGTGATGCTCAATCCTGTTGGAATGGGGTCTCCGTTGCGGTATTTCGTCACCGCCAAATTTTGCTGCATCCACTCTTGTCCATTGATGACAATACTCGTGTAAACCGTGCCATCAATATCCGTTACCCCATTGCCCGGTACAAATACCCCATTGCCGGTGGCTGTACCCGCGCACTGGCAATTGGCATTGATGACATCATTGGTAGTGTTGGCATTGCCGTCATCGCAAGTTGCATTTTGATACAAACAAGAACCATCGTCCTGTGAGGCAGCCGCATTGTAGTTACAAGCCTGTGCATTGGTGCAGCCCAATACAGGAGCTGGATAATTGGCCGCGCTGATGCCGGGGACAATCACACTGTTTACACCAATGGTAAGCGTATCCCCTGTCGCACTCACTCTCACTCTCACTCCGTTTGCGTGCAACGCATATGGCACGCTCAACATCTGCTGTATTCCCAAATCTGTTGTTCCCATCATCACATGCAAAAACTTAGCACCATTGCCCCAATTGATGTTTGCAAAGTTGCCTTGTGATACAACGCCATTTCCCACCACACAAGATACCAATCCTTGTGTGTTGCTGGTTAAGGAATGGCTTTCTTGGTAAACAACAGTGCCTGTTGCAGATCCATCGTGAATCATGAAAGTCAAATTAACCGCACTACTCGCCATCACGGTACCATCTGCATTGCGCATCACGGCCTGATAAGGGATTCCCTGCGGAGCTTGGGCCCAAAGGAATGAAGTCAGAAGGAGTTGAAGAGATAGGGTAAAAAACGTTTTCATGTTTTTCTAATTTTAGGCTAATATAGGAAAGGAGAGCGAGAAACGGAAACAGAGCGGGAATGAAAAACAGAGCGAAAAAGAGAAAGATGACGAGCATTTCCCCTCCTACTTTTTCGAAGAAAAAGAAAGGAGGGGTGGCCAGACGAGGGATAGCGAAGTATGGCCGGGGTGGTCTTTTCGCGGCAACTTGATTTTTTGGTTACTTCTTGATCAAGCAAAAAGTAGCATAAGAAGACAATCAATGATGAAATTTTCAGAAAAAAATTACTTAATTGGCCAATCGCTTTTTGCCAGCATTTCATTGGCCTTAGCCAATTTCTCGGGGAAAAGCACTTCCTTGGACAATTTATTCATCGACGATTTCAATCGAATGATTGGAACGTTGGATTGATTCAATTGTTTAATGGTCATAAATCAAAATTAATATTTTTTCTTTTAATAATGAAGGCTTGGTAATTAATATTTCTCGAAAATGGAATCCATTGATTTTTCCGAAGTCCGAAAACCTCAAATTCCAATTGAATTTCATCCAAATGACGAGAAATTCCCATTTGATACAACCGTGTTCTTGATTCTGAACTGCCTGTGGCGTAAACCCAAAGATGGGGATACTTCAGGGTAAATGCACTAACCGAAGATGCAACAGTAGCCAGGACTCTATTGCTATCTAAATTATTTGATATACTGAAATCACTAATCTCTCCCGTATTCTCATCTTTATCACCAAAACCAAGATTGTAAATATCCTTCCAATTGGTCTTGGTGTATTGTACAATTTTTCTGATGCGTCCTTTAGGGCCATGACTTTCAAACTCAAAAGTAAAAAGCTCCTCATCAGCATCCATTGTATATTTCTCCAAATTCATCGAAAATTATCATTTATGATTCCGACAAATTTCAATACACCTATTGAAATAGGCAACCTATAAATTATGCAGATAAATGCGAAGAATCAAGCAAAAAGCAGCATAGTAAGACAACAAATAAAAAACAATGTATCGCTCCTCAAGAGCTCTAATACAAACTGAAAACTACATTTCTATTACGATATCGCTCCTCCAGTGTTTGTGAAATTCAGAATGAAAATGAGAATGTGAATGAAAATGAATATTCACTTGTCTCCTCATCCCTTCATCTCCTTCCTAATCCCTAACACATCGAACACTAAAGCCATTTTGCTTATCGGTTATACCGCGAAACACATCGGAATGGTAATAGTAAAGAACTCGGTACCATGCTGTTTCTGAGTCAAACATCGTACTTAACCACCAGTTGCAGCTAGCATCAATGTGAACGAAACCTCCATCGAATGTACGGTAACCGCCTGGGTAGGCTGTAAAACCTGAATTGTTAGTGACTCCCTCATTGGGTGAATTCCAGTTACTGGTGGCCTTTAAAGCGCCACCTTCATAAGTTCCCTGCCAATTCAACGTTTGTTGTTCAGTAACGGACATTCCCAAACTACCAACCAAATACATCCATTCGCAATCTGTGGGAACATGCCAGCCTGTGGGGCAAAGACCTCTGGTATCAACCGTCGTGTACCAATTGTACAACTTGCCATAGGTGACATCATTGGCGGGATCATTGTTGTAAATGGCATAAGCACCTGCTGTGGTGTTTTGCCAAGTGGCGTTATCCAATCCTGTCGGAATCAAGTCACCATTGCGGTATTGGTCAGTGGCTAAATTATCTGCAAACCAACACTGTCCTCCAATCTCTACCAAATCATACGTTCTGCCATCGTAAGTCAAAGAAGTTTGTCCACCGCAGCCGGTAACACTGATGTATTCATTGGCGCAGGTTGTATTTCCAATCAAAACTTGTGAGCCCAATCCGCCATTGACCGTTGGATTCGCCGCACTAATCCCAGGCACAATCACACTATTGCCTCCAATCGTTAAAGTATCTCCCGTTGGACTGATGGAGACATTTGTCGATTCGCTATATAAAGCATACGGCACACTCAACATCTGTTGCGTTCCCAAATCAGTAGTTCCCATCATCACGTGCAAAAACTTGGCACCATTGCCCCAATTGATGTTTGCAAAGTTGCCTTGTGAGACAACGCCATATCCCACCACACAAGACACCAATCCTTGGGTGTTGCTGGTCAAGGAATGACTTTCTTGGTAAACCACAGATCCTGTTGCAGTTCCATCATGGATCATGAAAGTCAAATCCACCGCATTACTCGCCATCACTGTTCCATCCGCATTGCGCATCACGGCTTGGTAGGGAATTCCATGAGGTGCTTGCGCAAAAAGGATTGAGGAGATGAAGAAAAAAGGGATGAGGAGTTGAAGGGATGAAGGGACGTGGAAGGTAGCCTTTTTCATGTTCTATAGTTTTAGGCGAATATAGGAAAGAATAGGGAGAAGCAGGAAGAGAGCGGAAATCTGAGCGAGAAAGAGAGCGGGTAACAGAAACAAAACGAATCAACCACCCCGTCCAGACAGCGCTAGCGCTCGTCCGGACACCCCTCCTATCCCTGCGGGCAGGAGGGGAAATGAAACCTCCAGAGCTGGCAAAATTTTCAGAATGAAAATGAGAATGTGAATGAAAATGAATAATCAATTGTCTCCTCATCCCTTCATCTCCTCATCCCTTCATCTCCTCATCCCCCTTTCTGATTCGCCAAGTTGACCCGTCCTAAAAAAAGTTTACAGTTTAACTGTTGTTTTTAGTGTTTGTCCTGGTACAAATTTACATTTATAATTTAATCCTAAAATGGGTTTACATTTTTCTTTTTCATCATTCAAC
>JBDKGG010000029.1:0-28040 GCA_039798325.1 Bacteroidota bacterium | reverse complement strand
GCATGGTGCGAACGGAGGTGGCGTGAATGCGCGAGGCATACAAATGCACCGATGTTCCATTGTCCATCTCCATCGTTACATGGGCCACATCCAACTCTTTGCCCCGCCAGGGAATGCCATAAGCCAATATTTTGCGCGGACTGGCCTTGGTCAAATGCAAAACCAAGTCGATGTCATGAATCATCAAATCCATGACCACGGAAACATCCATTCCCCGATCATTGACCGGCGAAAGGCGATGACAAACAATCATCTTGGGCGTTTTGATGTGGGGCAAAGCCGTTGTGAAAACGGGATTGAATCGCTCTACATGACCGATCTGAACAATCACTCCGGCCTCCTGTGCCAAGCGCAACAATGCTTTGGCTTCTTGCATGTCCACACAGACAGGCTTTTCAATGAATACATGTTTGAATGCGCGAATGCACTTGTTGGCCAACTCAAAGTGCGTTGCGGTGTTGGAGGCGATGATAACGGCATCCACTTGATCCAACAAATGATCCACACTGTGGCTGGGCATCAGACCTGTAATGTCCATGGCTTCTTTGGCCATCACCGTAGAAGGATCAAAAAAAGTCACCACCTCAAAACGCTGACCCAATTCCATCAGACATTTGAGGTGAATTTTACCCAAATGACCTACTCCCAAAACACCCACCTTTATCATACAGCGATACTACGGGCTTTTGGTTGTGATTATTGCATGAAAAACTTTTTGTATTTACACCCGCACGTTAATTTCTCGACCCAAACAATACGGATCCCAATCGTATCAAGGTACTGCCTTCTTCCACGGCCATCGGCCAATCACCGCTCATGCCCATGGAAATGACTCTGAATCGCTCAGACAAGAGCGGCTGTAAAACGTCAAAACACTGCTTCAATTGACGAAACTCATTGCGAATGGTTTGCTCATCGTCAACAAAGGAGGCCATCCCCATGACACCACATATCTCTGCGCCTTCGAGTGCGTTGTTCTTTAATTCAAGCGCAATTGTATCCAAATCTTCTGGTGACCAACCGAACTTGGATTCCTCCGTCGCTATGTGAAATTGCAAAAGAACTTCAATAACTCGACCCTGCTTGCGCGCTTGCTTGACTATTTCTTTCAATAATGAAAAGGAATCCACCCCATGTATCATTTTGACAAATGGCGCGATGTATTTCACCTTATTGGATTGGAGATGACCGATGAAATGCCATTCAATGTCCTTGGGCATTTCTTCGGCCTTGGCTACCAATTCCTGAACATAATTTTCTCCAAAGACTTTCACGCCATGGTTATAAGCCTCCATCAAATCGGATATGGGCTTGGTCTTGGAGACCGGTAACAACAGGACTTCCCGTGGAAGTTGCGCTTTGATTTTTTCGTACTGATCAATATTAAATCCCATAAGTAATGGGATAAATAATTAAACCACTGCGCAATTTGGGCTCGATGTAAGTACTCTTTGGAGGCATCACACCATGCGCATCAGCCACGTTCTTCAATTGATCCACACCAACCGCTGAAAGCACAAAACCCACGGTTGCTTGGCCATGTCCTATTTGCTCTTGAAGGTGGACAATGCCTTTTGGTCCTTCTGAATATTTTAATCGTCTGTCTTTTCTAAAATCCTCAAACTCAAAAATGGGTGCCAAAACCTGATTGGCCAACCGCTCGGGATCAATCGAAACATCCTCCTTGAATTTCCACCAAGTTACATTGTTTTTTGTGACAACACCAAAAACACCCTTGGGTGGGTGCTCAGCTTGGACAAGATCTGTATACGACTCGAATCGCTCTTTGATTATCTCCAATATTTGTTGTTCATCAAACCGAACATCTTTGACCAATCGGTGAAAAGGATGGATGGTCAAATCTTCTTCGTCGATAATGTAACTCAGGAAATGGGCAGTGCCGGGCCAATCCGGATGCTGACGGTGCAAACGCTCACTAGAAGCGGAACGGTGATGACCATCAGCTATGTAAACGGCATCTATCGCTTCAAAAGCCGTCTGTATGCGACTGACTTCTTCTGGAGCATCCACGCACCAAATGGTATGCTGCGCTTGATCTGTAGTTGAAAAATCAGCCAACGGTTGGCGCGCTTGCAATCCCTTCATCCATGACTTGAAATCGCTTTCCAATTGCGCAAACATCAATACTGGTTCAGCATTGATTCCGGTGATGGCCAAATATTCGGCAAACAAATTCTCACGAGCTTCTATGGTATGCTCATGAATTTTTATTGCTCCCTTTTGGTAGTCTTCTATGGCTATTCCGCCAATCCATCCCAAATAGGTTTTTCCCGATTTGATTTGTCGGTACAAATAAAAACTTTCTGTTGTCTCTTGAACCAATACGCCGTTTCGCACATAAGCATCAAACAAATTGCGTACTTCCAAAAACTTAATCTGCTCTGCGACATCCCGCTTTTGGGTGGGATGAATGACGTGCAAAAAGGTGTATGGATTGTTGGTCAGTTTCTCATTGAGCTCCGCTTCTGTGTAGGACAAAAACGAGCGAGAAGCCACCAAGTGCATTTTGTCTCTTGTTGCACGAATACCCTTGAATGGACGCAGTATTGCCATGACTATGCTCCAACCAAACCGGCTACGATGCTGGCGATTTCCAATCCAATACGCTCTTGCGCCTCACCAGTAGAGGCACCAATATGTGGAGTTGCAATAACACGGGAATGTTTCAATAAATCCTCCCTAGGAGTGGGTTCGTTTTCAAAAACATCCAAACAAGCGGCTTTAATAATATTGTCATTTAAAGCAACCAATAAATCATCTTCATTCACCACACCACCGCGAGAAGTATTGACGATAACCGCCGAATTCTTCATCTTTTTCATTTCCTCCATTCCAATCACCGCAGCGCCATTGGGCTGCTTGGGAACATGTAAAGAAATAAAATCGGCTTGTGTCAAAGCTTCCTCCAATGTGGCATGTGCAACAGGGACGTCGATGGATAAACCACCTAGGGAGCATGTTACCGTTGAGCTGGTTTTATCAGAACGATCTACCGCAATCACTTTCATACCACAACCCAAAGCATATTGGGCCAATGATCTTCCGATGCGTCCAAATCCAACAATCACCAATGTCTTTCCGCTCAACTCAATCCCTTTGCTGTATTGTTTTTTAAGATCACCAAATTGTGTGGCACCCACTGTTGGCATGCTCTGTCCAGAGGCATAGGTAAATCGCGCAGCTGCAAACATCATGGACATCGCCAACTCTGCAACGCTTTGTGAGCTTGAGGCAGGTGTATTGAATACCGTCAATCCTTTCTCTTTTGCGTAGGCCGCATCAATGTTGTCAATTCCTACTCCACCACGACCAACAAATTTCAACTGAGGACAACCATCAATGATGTCTTTGCGAACCTTGGTTGCACTGCGAACCAAAAGGCCTTCGACGTTATTAGTTGTCATATAATGCACCAATTCATCTTGGGGAACAAAGGTGGTTTCTACCACATGTCCTTGCGCCTCCAAAGCTGCCTTTCCTCCGGCATCGATGCCGTCATTTGCCAATATCTTCATTACCCTTTGATTCGTTCAAATTCTTTCATCACATCCACCAATACCTGCACACTCTCAATGGGTAGTGCATTGTACATGGAGGCACGGTATCCGCCAACACTTCGGTGTCCTGCAATACCACTGATGCCCGCTGCTTTCCACATGGCATCAAACTCACTAGCCATGCTATCGTCATTTAATCGGAAAGTTGGATTCATCCAGGAACGGGCTTCAGGAACAGCATGTCCATGAAACAAACCATTGCGGTCCAACTCATCATAAAATAATTTTTGCTTCGCGAAGTTGCGTTGCTCCATGCCTTCCAATCCGCCCATCTCCTTGATCCAACGCAAAGTCAACATGCAAGTATAAATAGACAATACCGGTGGGGTATTGTACATACTGTCCTTATCGATATGGGCCTGAAGATCCATGTAAATGGGCAACTTACGACCTGTTTTCCCCAACTGCTCCTTGTCCACTATGTACAAGGTAGCTCCTGCTGGCCCTAGGTTCTTTTGCGCTCCCGCATATATCAAGGCGTGCTGCGCAGCATCCACTCTTCTTGAAAAAATATCCGAGCTCATGTCACAAATCAAAGGAACGGAAGAATGAGGAACTGCAGCATACTGCGTTCCGTAAATGGTATTGTTGGAAGTGTAATGGGCGTAATCGTAGTTGCCTTCAAAGACAACGTTTGGAATGTAGCTGTGATTCTCATCAGACGAATCAAAAGGCACATCCACCTGACCCAATACCTTGGCTTCTTTGATGGCTCCGCTGGCCCAAACACCAGTATTGGCGTAAACAGCCTTACCACCTTCCTTCATGAAGTTCATGGCCGCCATGTGAAAACCCAATGTAGCGCCACCTTGCAGGAACAATACTTCATAACGATCCGGCAAAGACAAAATCTCTTTTACACTTTGTCTGGCTTCAGCCACTACGCGTTCAAAATTCTTAGAACGGTGAGAGATTTCCAAAATGCTCAATCCCATGCCATCAAATTCTCGAATGGCCTGCGCTGTTTGCTCAATAACTGGTCGAGGCAAAATACTAGGCCCTGCCGAAAAATTATGCACTTTTGTCATTACGCTGTTGTATTATAAACCCAATAAAACTTCTTCTGCTGTTTTTCCTCCAAAGATCAAACGCTCAGGATTTTCCAACATCTCTTTGATCTTGACCAAAAATCCAACACTCTCTCTTCCATCAATGATGCGGTGATCATAACTCAATGCCAAATACATCACCGGACGGATCACCACCTGACCATTCTCTGCAACAGGGCGCTCCACGATGTTATGCATCCCCAAGATGGCGCTTTGGGGAGGATTGATGATGGGTGTGCTCAACATAGAACCAAACACCCCACCATTGGTGATGGTAAACGTACCACCGGCCATATCATCCACTGTAATTTTTCCATCTCTCGCCTTCTTGGCCAAACCGCCAATCGCTTTCTCAATCTCTGCCAAACTCAAACTTTCTGCATTGCGCACGATAGGTACCATCAAACCTTTTGGTGTACTCACCGCAATACCTACATCGCAAAAATCATGAAATACAATTTCGCCATTCTCAATACGCGCATTGACTGCAGGGAAATGGTATGCAGCTTCGCAAACAGCTTTGGTAAAGAAAGACATGAACCCTAAACCAACGCCATGTTTCTCTTTGAACATGTCTTTGTACTTGGCCCTCAAATCCATCACGGGCTTCATGTTGACTTCATTGAAAGTCGTCAACATGGCCGTTGTATTTTTTACCGAAACCAAACGCTCCGAAATCTTCTTGCGCAGGTTGGTCATTTTTTCTCTTCTTTCGTTTCTTGTTCCACCGCGCTGAGGAACAGCCGCCGCGTCAATACCACCTGCCAAAGCCGCCAAGACATCGTTCTTGGTGATTCTTCCACCAGGTCCTGTACCTGCAACTTGTTGGGCCGTCAAACCATTTTCTGCCATCACCTTGGCTGCAACCGGAGAGGGATGACCAGCAGCTGGATGATTGCTTGCAGCTACAGGCATCGGGTTGGGCGCTGCCACTACCACAGCTTCCTTCACAACTGCCTTGTCTTCTTTTGCTGGCGCGACGCCTCCTGCTGGCGCAGGAGCCGAACCATCGATAATACACACTACCGCTCCCACCGCAATGGTGTCTCCGGCTTGTGCCAAAATTTCAATAGAACCAGACGCCTCTGCCGCCAACTCTAAGGTGGCCTTGTCTGAATCAATTTCAGCAATCACTTGATCTTTGTTCACGTAGTCCCCATTCTTCACCAACCAATTGGCGATGATTACTTCACTGATGCTCTCACCAGGAGAAGGGACTTTCATTTCAAATTTTGACATTTTTCGATGTATAAAGGTATTGAACCAAATTTAGCTGCGAATTTGCATCCATTTTCGCTTGGATGCAGAAAAAATCAATAAGATTTACGAACTTTCCAAAATGAATTTCATCCTTGTTTTTATTGGTGGAGGATTGGGGGCGTTATTGCGTTGGTCCTTGGGATTTATTCCTTTTTTGAAATCAAGTAGCCTCTGGACCAGCACTCTCTTGGCCAATGCCTTGGCCGCCTTTATTTTGGGGGGAACCTTTCGCTGGCAATCATCTTTGGGCCTCATGAATCAAGGACCAGCTTGGTTGCTCTTGGCCGTAGGATTTTGCGGAGGTCTCAGTACTTTTTCTACGTTTAGTTTGGAGACATTTAAAATGATTCAAGCACAAGATTGGGCCACCTTGATCGTATATATCGCGCTAAATGTGGGATTGTCCCTTTTATTGCTCATTTTCGCCTACCAATTTGCAGCAGGATGGAAGGGATAAGACCACTATTAAATTTTGAAACACACGCCAGTCCATCGCCCAGCGCTGAATGGATTCTGATGATTCACGGAGCCGGTGGCAGTACTCGAACATGGAAAAAGCAAGTACCTGCTTTCTTTGAAACCCATAATGTTGTGGTGATTGATTTACCCGGACATGCGGCATCTTCAGAAGCTTGCTTGTGGCAGAACAAATACAGTTTCGAATGGATCAGTGAGGAAATTTGGCGGGTGATTGATCATCTCAAAATCCCCAACATCCATGTGATGGGCGTTTCATTGGGGAGCATCATCTCCATGCAGATGTACCACAGCCGACCCAAACAAGTCCTGTCCATGGTTTTTGCAGGACCTATTGTTGCTTTAAATAACAAATTGAGGATTTGGGCTAAGATTGGTTTAACCACAGCCAAAATAATCGGCTATCGAAATTTTTACGCGCTCATGGCCAAGGTGGTGATGCCCCGCAAAAACCACCAAAAATCCCGAGATATTTTTGTACGCGAAAGCAAACTGCTGACCAACAAGGAATACAAAAAATGGACTTCGATGTATGGTAAATACTTGGATAAAAAATTAAAACAATTGTTTGATTCCAAGCCGCAAGTCCCGACGTTTATTCTAGTGGGCAAGCAAGATCACATGTTCTTAAAGCCGGCCCTTGCATACGCGCAACGATTTCAAAACATCCAAATTCAAATCATTGAACGTTGTGGTCACTTGGTGAGTCTTGAAAAAGCAGAAGCTTTCAATGCCCACTGCAAAAACTTCTTCGAGAAAATCGCCAAATCGATTCGATAATCTGAATCAAAAAAAAAGAGGCTGCCCAAATGGACAGCCTCAATATTCATTCTAGAAATTCTTATTTCACGATGGTCTGTGCAGACACCGTTCCATTGGGCGCTTGAATGGTCAACTGGTATACACCATTGGCCAAAGCAGCTGCATTCAAATTCATTGAATTGTTTCCGATTGTGGCTTGGATGGCTTCTTGAGAAACCAATTGCCCTTGTGCATTGAACATTTTAATGTTATACAACCCTGCAACTTGAGCGTTCCAACGAACAACAGAAGATGCGTTCACTGGATTAGGATATACAACTGAAGAAGATGTTGTTGCCTCTTCTACGCCTGTAGGAATGGCATTCACAACATTCAAAGTGAAACCAGTTTGTTGCGTTCCGCCAGGGAAAACACCGCCATTCGCATCTACAACAAAGTTGACACATGCGGTATCCATTGATCCATCAGCACAATACAGATTCAAACACAATTCGTAAGTGCCAGTCTCCGCATATTGCCAAGTTGGGAAAGCACCAGTCATGGTACCGCCGTCTCCGGTTGACCAATAATATTGCGCATTACTTGAAGGGTCAGTAACATTCACCACCCATACCACAAAAGGTGAGGTAGTTCCATTCATCATGGAATCTGTAACCAAATAAATATTGGCCTCGCAAGATGATGAACCACCGCAATCCTCATCAATCAAACCATCACAATCATTATCGATTCCGTTGTTGCACTCTTCAAATGCCCCAGGAAAAACCCAAGCATTGGCGTCATTGCAATCTACGCCACTTAAAAAGCCATCGTTATCGTTGTCAAAAAATGTCGAATCTCCGTTGCAACCTTCGTCGATGGAGCCATCGCAATCATTATCAACTCCATTATTGCATTCCTCAAATGCACCTGGATAAACCCATTGATTGTTGTCATTGCAATCTGAGAATTCATCCCATCCATCTCCATCATTATCGGCATTTGGATTGCCAAAACAGTATTCTAATTCGAAAGTCATGATTGCACCAGGAATCCATACGGTGTTGTCGCATACTTGCAAACCCTGACAGTTTGAAATACAAGCCCAAACCATCATTTGTCCCATAATATTGCCAGACACTGGTACTAGGCCATCAAAACCACCATTTGGTCCTGAATTAACAACCATGTCTCCTGAAACTCCTGTGATAGAGTCCACATAAAAAATGTTCACAGTCATTGCCCCATTGGCGCCGTTGATCACTCCGCTAAATGGAAGGCCCTGAGACCATGATTGAAGGCCTGCTATCACGGCCAAACACAAAAGGGTAAATTTCAATTTCATTGATTAAAAGTTTAGTATTACTTGTTAGACCAAATGTAAACTTATTTGGTTGTTTCCTCTCACTATTTTAACACAATTGTTCTGTAATGCCTTCCCACTCCGCATATACTTTGGCCAATGCGTCTTTCTTTTCCTGGTGTTGATCTGTGACTTTTTTGACCGACGCAACATCAGAATAATCCAAAGTGGCCATGTCCGCCTCAATGGCCGAAACCTCTCTCTCCAACTCTTCTATTTTCTTCTCCAATTTACTCAACTGTTGCTCCAGCTTCTTTCGGTCTTTGACATCTTCCTTCACTGTAACTGGGATGACGGAATCCACTGCTGCTTCAGCGGACTTCTTCTTTGACTCTTTCTGCTGCTGTTCATAAACAGCAATATTTTCGGCTTTCTTCTCTTTCAAGAAATCCAAAACATCTCCTGTCCAAACCTTCAATCTACTGGGTAATATTTCATAAACCGTATCCGTAAGTCCGTTCAAAAAATCACGATCATGGGAAACCACCAGCAATGTTCCGTCATATTGACTCAACGCTTGTTTCAATACTTCTTTGGACACCAAATCCAAGTGATTGGTCGGTTCGTCCATGATGAGGAAATTGGTAGGCTTTAACAACAACTTGCACAAAGCCAATCTGGCCTTCTCCCCTCCACTCAATACTTTCACCTTCTTGTCAATCTCATCCTTACCAAATAAGAAAGACCCCAGCAATCCGCGTATCTGTGTTCTGATCTCACCTACAGCTTCGTCGTCAATGGTTTGGAAAATAGTCTTTTCACCATCCAACTCTTCGGATTGATTTTGCGCATAATATCCCATCTGAATGGCGTGGCCCCACTCAATTTCTCCTTCATGTTGCAACTGACCCAAAATTATTTTGAGCAACGTCGTTTTTCCAACACCATTCTTTCCAATCAAAGCTATTTTCTCTCCGCGGTTGATCATGAAATCAACTGTTGAAAACAATCGCTTCTCCGCAAAAGCTTTTCCCAATGAATGCCCTTTCAAAATAACTTTTCCAGCATGCGGGGCTGGTGGAAATTTCATGTGCAAGGATGTTGCATCTATGTCATCCACTTCCACCTTTTCCAATTTGTCTAACTTCCGAATCAATGTTTGGGCAAAAGCTGCTTTGTCTTTCTTGGCCCTGAACTTATTGATGAGTACTTGCGTTTTCTCAATGTATTTCTGTTGATTGACCGCCGCATTCTCAGCACGCTCAATTTCCTCCAAACGCTGCTCAATGTACTTGGAATAGGAAAACTTGTAATCATACAACTTTCCTTTCGAGATCTCCACTGTGCGCTTGGTCACGGCATCTAAGAAAGTTCTATCGTGGGAGATGAGCACTATGGCTCCCTCGTAGTCCACCAAAAATTCTTCTAACCACTGGATACTCTCGATGTCCAAGTGATTGGTGGGCTCATCGAGCAATAACAAATCTGGGTTTCTCAGCAAGAGCTTTCCCAATTGAACACGCATTTTCCATCCGCCACTGAACTCTGACAACTGGCGATCAAAGTCTCCAGGGCCAAAACCCAAACCTCTTAGAACGCGTTCAATCTTCTCGTCCATTTTGGTGGCATCCACCAATGACAAACGGTGACTGATGGTTTCAATTTCTTCAATCTTGTCCGCGTAATCATCACTGGTGTAATCATGATGATTGGCGATGGCATCCATCAACTCATCCATGCGCTTCTGCAAAGTCAATGTCTCTGAGAAAGCGGCGGCGGCTTCTTCACGCACGGTCACTCCATGCGTATGCTCCATCTCTTGGGCCAAATAGCCTACTGTCGTTCCCCGGGTAAAAGCTACCGATCCGGAGGTTGGATTCTGCAAGCCCGCGAGTATCTTCAGCATGGTCGACTTACCCGCGCCATTTTTTCCCACCAAGCCCATTCTCTCTCTGGGGCCGATGAATAATGTGATGTTCGTAAACAGATCCCGGGATCCAAAACTGACTGTAAGATTTCCTATTGTTACCATGCGGGTGCAAAAGTAATCCTTACCAAAAGAAAAAGCCACCTTGCGGTGGCTTTTCCTCATTATTTCTTAATAATGCCAAAGGTCGTGCTCAAACAAGAAAAGGTCTTCCTTGATGCGCTCACTTTCCAAAATGGCTTTCATCGGGTCTTTGTAGTACTCCTCGATGCGACGATCATATACATTCTCTTCTTTTACCACATAAGATGAAAACATTCTCTTTTGGAACAAATCATCAAAAGTGATGGGTTGAGAAGTGTTGTGCAAATTGAATACATCAGCATTCGCAAATAAATATCGGCACTCTGGGAAATACAACCAAAAAGCTGGGTCATTTCTAATGATGGATCCACCACCATATTTCTTTTCTACTACGGGAGCAATTCCGATGATTCTAACATAACGCTCTGAACGTTGCTTGTCAAAAATCCAATCTTCCTTGATTTCATAGTACTTTACTTTATCCGCAGTAATCGGGATGATGGTGTCACGTGTTCCTACTTGCTCACCATTCTCATCAAATTCTGGAATGACATCCGCATTGGCCGCCTCTTTCAAAGCATCCTCTGGTGACAAAGGCGTACTGAACTCATCATCTGGCAAAGTGGGGTTGAATGGATTCTTGGTGCTGTAAGCAGTAATCTGACCATCCTTTACACCGGAAAGAATCACATCATACAAACACTTGCGGTTTTTAATCGGCGTTGTAGGATAATACAATGAATAGTTCATTTTCTGCTTCAAATCCACACGCTGCCAAATGCGCTTTTTCCACATTACGTCTGCTTGACGCAAATAAGGATAAGGCACTACGCGACGCGTAGGATTATGCTCTGGAACATAAGCACCATCCAGTGCAGTCTGAGCAGACGTGGTCATCATAAAACCACTGAATGCAATCAACAAAGCAATAAACTTCTTCATCTGTTCTTGTTTTTTATTCAACTTTTAAAGCGATATTTCCTAGAATACGCTCGCCGCCATCCGGACCTACTGCAACGATGTTGGAGAAGATCAGCGTATTGCCCGCCTTACATCCACCCAAAGCCGCTTTCATACTGGCCGTTAAACGATCTCCATTTCCGTTCTCTTCAAATGGTTTACCACCAGAAGCAATGGTCATGGTATATTTCTTTACTTGATAGGTAATTCCGTCGAAGATGAAATCAGGATCCATTTGAGCAAAAACCTTATCACCGCCGGCCAAAGCACCTTTGGTAATTTTAGAATCACTAGACTTCTTACCAGCGAACATGGCAAATGGATCTGGTACACGCTTGATGCGGAATTCTTTAGAACCCATTGACTTTTGTTCTCCGTTAATTTGAGCAGATACACTGATGGTAGCCACCTTTTGATTCTTGTCAGGCTTGATCAAGTATGAACCGCTTTTCACTTTGTTCATCTGCTCACATCCTTGACAAGTCGCATTGATATCACCATTGGCACCAGGAACAGAAATCTCAACTGGATTTTCCAAACCTTTGTACAATACGTTACACTTTACAGCATTTACGACCGCCACTGGTTCTCCAACGAAGAACGCAGGAACCACGAAAGGAATGTACTCAGGTTTACCATTCTTCATGTACTCAATTTGTCCTTTGTAGGCATGTGGACCTACAGACAAACCACCCGTACTCACTTTGAAGTGACATTTACCTTCGCTATCCGACTCATCCTCTGGAGCTCTTCCGCCTACTTCAAAAGCAGTTGGAGAAGCCTTGGGATCTGTCTCACCCGCCATGTAAATCTTGTTCTTACTGGATTTGTTGTAAGCTGCCAAATAAATTTCAGCTTCAAACTCACCACCACGGATGATATAACTCTGTTTAGGAACAACAGCCACGGTTACGTCGTTAAACTTCATATCCGTTGCATTGATACCCGCTGCCAAAGCCATACATGCGTTGTTCTTCACGTTCATGACATCCGTTTCCAACTTGGTCAAATTGGCCAAAACAGCGACCAAAGGCATGTGGAAGAAATTGTTCACTTCCCATGACTCCTCTTTACCATCCTTGTCAACGAAAGGTCCGTCAAAATTGAAGGTGCTCTTGATCGCATCTTGCAAATCAACGGGCAAAGTGAATGCTTCAGCACCACTGTCCGCGCGCTCTACACGAATGGACAACAATTGGTCTTTGAATTTTAATAATTTCGACTTCAAGTCTGAAGCTGAAAAGGGATCATTTCTAGGTGATGCCGGCTCATGACCAATCAATAGAGAAGTATTGTTTTGGTTTTCATCTGGCTTGGAGATGATCACCTTCCCATCTGCATTTTTTTCATCAGCTGAGATGGCCACTCTACGTCCGCCTTCATCTTTCATGAACTCTTCCCATCCTTCACCCGTCTCGTTCGCTTTAGAAGAAGAAGCCATTACGTGACCCTTCATCTCCTCGATATAGTTGATCATATCATCTGCCCACTTGTCCACTTCAGCCACTGCCTTTTGAAATGGAACAGCCTTAGCACCCTCAGTAGAGGCATTGATACCCTCAATTGTTCTTTGAGATTTCTCCTCCAAAATGGCATTGGTCTTTCCCAATCCTTTTTGAATTTGAATGAACGCTTGTAAAACGTCCTTAGAAATATTCATCGCCAGCAAGGCAGTCAAGACCAGGTACATCATCCCGATCATCTTCTGCCGTGGGGTTTCTTTACCGCCTGCCATCTATTTAAACTTTAAGTTTGTTATTGTTGCTTTTCAGTTCAAATGATTACTGACGTGCAGTACCCATTGCATTCAACATATTGGCATACACCGTGTTCAATGACTTCAAGTTGTTCGCCAACTCAGAGATGTTCTCTTTGTAACGCTTGGTATCGTCAACAGACTCTGAAAGGTTTTGAACCAAATTGTGCATGTCTGCATACAACTCACGTGTTTGAGACATCTCTTTCAACTGCAATTCATACATGTTATTCAAAGCAGCCAAATTCTCAGACATCTTTTGCAAATGAGCACCTGTAGTTTCTCCACTCTTGGCTTGCTCAGCCATTCCTGTTAAACTCTCAGAAACTTGTGCATAGGTATCCGCCAAATTGGAAACTTTACCTGATGCAGAGCGCAATGAACTTGCATACTCAGAAGCAGCAGCAGCAGCGTCTGTAGTCTCTCCCAATTGCTTGGCGTTTTGACTGAAAGTCTTCATGCCTTCACCCAAACTAGCGATCAACTCTGGATCAACTTTCGCCTCTTCCAACATTTTATCCAATTGCTGAGACACGCTTCCACCAGCTGCACTTCCTGAACCAGCAGCACCGCCTGCAACTTTACCTTTGTTGGATTCTTTCAAACTTTTCTTACTCTCCTCTGGCAAGGACAATTCTGGATAAACCAATGACCAATCTGGATCTTCATGAAGGGGTTCAAATGCTGAGAAGATAAATATCAAGGCCTCTGTAGATAGACCCACGATCAACAATAGTGAAGCGCCTGGCCAGTGCTCAATCTTGAACATCGCGCCGAAAATTACTACCGCCGCACCAATACCATACAACTTCGACATAAAATTTTTCCACGCCTTGCTTCCTGGTTTCATACTTTTTCTCTTTTAAAGGTTTTTATTATTGTTGTTTGTTTTTTCAATTTTTATTCCATCTCCATCGGTGCGTTAAACTCACCATCAGCGGCTGATTTACCACGACCCAAATAACTCATCACACAACGGAATCCAATGTAAGACTTTGCCGTATCTTGATACTCATAGGAACGAGTACCTGTTTGAACAAAGTATCCGATGTCCTTCCAGCTTCCACCGCGAATCACCTTGCGCTTCAAAGAGGGGGGATCATGCGTTGTAGAACGATATTGATATTCTGGAGAAAGGTCATGACTGAATTCGTAGACGCTTTCATCATAAGCGGTATTGGTCCACTCTGCAACGTTTCCAGACATGTTGTACAATCCATAATCGTTGGGAGAATAAGAGTAGATTGGAACAGTATGACATCCGTTGTCCTCAACGTAGTCACCGCGCATGGGCTTGAAGTTGGCCAAAGGACATCCCAAGTAATTTCTGGTGTAAGGACCTCCCCATGGATAAGGAGACAACTCCAATCCACCTCTTGAGGCAAACTCCCATTCTGCCTCAGATGGCAAACGGAAACGTTGAATGTAAGACAATCCATTTCTGTGACGGAAATCGTTCATGATTTGACTTCTCCAAGCACAGAATGCTTGACACTGTCCCCATGAAACACCAACCACTGGATAATCATCATAAGCTGGATGCCAGAAATAGTTTTCTGTCAAAGGCTCATTAAAGCCATAGGTGAAGTCGTGAATCCAAACCAAAGTATCAGGATAAACGTTGATTTCTTCCTCAATAATGAACTTAGATCGGTCGTTGTGACCTTTGAATGAATGCAACTGATCCAATTGGTTGGGATTGCTGAATTCATCTTTACCCACCTTGCGGGTTGCAGCTTGCAAATCAATCCACCAATAACGATACTTCAATTTGCGGGTATCAATTTCCCAACGGTCATAAAACTTCTCCTGTCCTTGCAAATAGAAGTTATCATAAACCAAATCAAAAATCTCATCGTTGGAATAATCAATGGGTTCTTCCCAATTCAAGACATATCCTTTGTTCACAAAACGCTCAAACTCACGTCCATCTTCTCTTTCCTTTTGAGAGTATCCTTCGATATCGTTTTGAGCCAAAACATCCAACATCAAGGAGTCCTTTACCCAGTATACAAACTGACGGTATTCATTGTTGGAAATTTCTGTTTGATCGATGTAAAATGCAGGAATGGTCACTGTTCTGTGACGGCTATTCAAAGCATAAGGAACATCTTGATCACTGGGCCCCATGGTATAGGAACCGAAATGAATGTAGTTCATGCCATAAGGATTGGCTTGAATCCATTCATCGCGCGGGTAAACACCCACCAATTCGCCACCGCCTGGTGCATAGCAACCAAAGAGAACGACGGCCATTAAGAAATACAAAAACGACTTTTTCATGATTTCCTATTTTAAATTTTCCCCTCCACTATCCAACTTGAGCAAAAATATCCAACGCAATAATAAAACAAATTGTTTCAATTTCAACATTTTTTTTAATACAAGAATCGCGGATTCACGTGATATGTCTTGAGCGGCTCTTGTGAAATATTGAAACAATATGATAAAAACACTTCATGTGAACCCGTGCTGTAGTTGCGGATTTCAGAGGTGGTCAAATCATAGCTATATCCAATACGGAACAATTGATCAAATGTTGTTCTTCCGGAAACTTTCTGTGGGAACACCTTTTGAAAACCGAACATTGGAGAAATGGCATCTGTCATGCGATAAGAAATCCCTCCCCACAACATGTTTTTCCAAAGGACATTGGCATTCAAATCAATGGAGGGCGTAGCTTTCATATCAGATTTCATCAACAAATTGCTGCGCAAAACCAAATCCGAATTGATCGGGTAATTGTATCCTCCACAAACATATATGTGGCGGGCCATTTCATAATTCAAATCTTCCAAAGCCGCTGCATTCAAATGCGTCAAAGAAACTCCTGCATAATAATGATCAGGCTTATAAAAACTCAATCCCAAAGCAGCATCAAAAACCGTTGAGCTCTGTTGCTTCTGCAAATCCGTTATCAAAGGATCGTTGGCATCAATGTATTTCCAGTCTGTTCCCAATACTTTGTTCAACATGCCCAACTGAATGCCGCCTGAAATTTTGTTAGCCCCAATGGTGTGATGATAAGCAAAGCTTCCTCTCATGATGGTATTGGACTCCAATCCCAAAGTTTCACTAAAAGCACTCAAGCCAAATCCCAATGTCTGGTTTCCAAGTGGAGCGTGCCCGTTGTAGTTGAATAAGGTGGTTTGTGGACTATTCTCAAAACCTGTCCATTGCGTACGGTAAAACAATTGCAAACAATGCATCTTGTCCACCCCTGCAAATGCAGGATTGAAAGACATTCTATCAAACATCCACTGCGTTAGCTGAGGATCTTGTTGCGCTTTGGATATTGTCACAAATGACAATACTGAAAACAGCGAAATGAATATTTTTTTCTTCATATTAACCAAAATAGCCTTCTACTCTTTTTGGGTAGAAATGCTAAAATAATGGTTTTTTTCAACAAAACAAAAAAAATCAAAAATTAACTGTTCAAAACATCTGGTTGTTCGAACAATGTCCTTACACCAATTTTTGAAAAGTCTTCCACCATCGATCTGGAACTTCCTGCTCCAACGCGGTTTCGTAATCTTCATAAGTGCAGGGAACCAAATGATGGCGCTCATAACGTTCCGCGGAACCAGCAGGATAAGGGACGTCCATCCACCATCTGTCGGTCAACGGACTTTTATAAAACACCAACTCATCCCCAGTCTCGTCCATCAAAACCGAATAACGGGTATAATGCGCATAATCTCCCTTCGGAAAATCTCCTTTGCGGTACAAAAAACCTTCAACGAAACACCATACACACTGCGCCAACAATCCTGCGGACAATCCCCTATTATCCCAAACCGGATTGGACTCATAAAATCCAATCGATGTCAACTTATCACTCATCCCGGCATAGCGCGCCATTTGCGCCAACTCATTTCCAAACAAACCATTGGCGGATGGTTGACCAAACCCAGGATGCTCGGATTGCCGTACACTACTCATGTCAATGGACACAATGTCTGCATTGCGAATCACCGGTTCCACATTCTTGATGTCCGATTGAATTTCACCCAACCGTGTGGCCTCGAAATACATTTTCTCCATCAACACCACCAAATCCCTATCCGTCAAATACCGCTGATGTCCCAAATTGCTGTAGTTGAACAAATAATTGGGTTTGTGCAATACGATTTTATTGAGGTATCCTTCTGAGGATTGATCATCATGGGAAGTCGCAAAATCCAATTTGCGATCGACAGAAACCAAATTGACCGTTTGCTCCAGGTTTTCATAAGCCAAATAATTCCCGTAAGTAATGTCTTGTGATCCACCAATAATCAACGGAATTACATCAGCCTTGATCAAGGCTTCACAAATGCTGCGAACGGCAAACAGGGTGTCCTCAACGGTTGCTCCTGCCTGAATATTTCCCAAATCCATGATTCTTGCATCATCATCCCACTTGGTTAATGCATAAAATGCATCACGAAAAGCATGACTGGCTTGGGCACAACCCGTGTTGTGCGATGCACTTCTATCTTCCTCAACACCAAAAAGGGCAATCTTCACCCCCTTGTCATGCCAATCCTCTTCTTGATGATAAAACATCACTTCATGCACCAACGCAGAAGCGGAAACATCTTCCAACGATCGATGATGCCATTCACTGGGCGATAAAAACACAGAAAAATCCATAGGCCGAAATTAATCGGCACCAGGACAAGGATCTCGCCTTAACTCAGGGATTATCAACACGTCAACGTGCAATGCACCTTGGACTATGGCTTTTTCTTGGCCGCGGATTTTTTGGTAGCCGCCTTTTTGGGGGCAACCTTCTTTACCGCTGCTTTCTTGGCCGGAGCTTTCTTGGATTTTGATTTACCCGATGGTTTGCTATTGGCCATGATTTCCAAAATATCCGCCAAAGTCAACGTCTCAGCTGCTGTCCCCTTTGGAATCTTGTAATTCTCTGTATCGGCCTTGATGTATGGTCCAAAGCGACCTTTGATCACCTGTATCTCCGGGCGTTCTTCAAAACTCTTGATTAAGTTGGCGTTGATGCCATTGATCTTGTCTTCGACCAATTGAATGGCTCTTTCCAAAACAATGGTATGGGGATCATCACCTTCTTTCACGCGCAACGAAGCAAAAGTTTTGTCCCATTTCACATAAGGTCCAAAACGTCCCAATCCCACTGCGATAGGTTTTCCACTCCACTCTCCCAATACTTTGGGGAAAGAGAACAGTTTCAATCCCTCTTCCAAGGAAATGCTGCTGATGCTTTGATCAGGTCGCAAGGAAGCGAACTTCTTTTCCTCATCATCGGAAGCACCGATTTGAATGATGGGTCCAAATCTTCCAATGCGCGCTATCACTGGCTTTCCGGTGGCTGGATCAATACCCAACTCTCTCTCACCTGAGGCCCTTGACGCCGACTCAATGGTGGTCTCTACGGATTGATGGAAAGGTTGATAAAACTTTCTCAACATCTCGCGCCAATCCATTTTCCCTTCCGCGATGATATCAAACTCCTCTTCTACATTGGCGGTAAAACTATAATCCAAAATGGTGGGGAAATAATTGACCAAAAAGTCATTCACCACCACGCCAATGTCCGTTGGAAATAACTTTCCTTTATCCGCTCCGGTTCTTTCTGATTTGACTTCTGATACAATATCGTTCCCTCTAAGGGTAATCACTTCAAAATTGCGCAATTGTCCTTCCAACTCTTTCTTCTCCACATATCCCCTTTGTTGGATGGTGCTAATGGTAGGTGCATAGGTTGAAGGTCGTCCAATTCCCAACTCTTCCAATTTCTTTACCAAGCTAGCCTCTGAATATCGGCTGGGCTTTTGGGTGTATCGCTGCGTTGCAATGATCTCTTTTCTTTCCAATAGTTGTCCGACGTGCAAGGGCGGCAGCATGGCTGAATCTCCCTCCTCTCCATCTTCTTCGGTGCTCTCGATATACAACTTTAAAAAACCGTCGAACTTAATTACTTGACCTTTGGCCACCAATTGTTCAGGTGTTGTGGATATCGCGATGGTAGCGGTTGTATTTTCTAATTCAGCGTCGGCCATTTGAGAAGCCATGGTGCGCTTCCATATCAAATCATACAACTTTCTTTCGCGTTCATCATTTCCGGCTTCGCGAACACCCATCTCCGTTGGGCGAATGGCCTCGTGAGCCTCTTGCGCGCCTTTGGACTTGGATTGAAATTGTCTGGTTTTGGCGTATTGACTTCCAAATGATTTGGTAATCTCGTCCTTGGCCGCGCCCAATGCAAACTCGGACAAGTTCACGCTATCCGTTCGCATATAAGTGATTTTTCCAGCCTCGTATAATTTCTGCGCCAAACTCATGGTGGCGCTTACACTAAATCCCAACTTGCGAGAAGCATCTTGTTGCAAGGTTGATGTCGTAAACGGCGCTGCGGGTGTGCGTTTGGAAGGCTTGGTCTCCAAATTGGCCACTGTGAAAGTTGCGTTCTGACACAACTGAACAAAGGCCATTGCATCCGTGCTCTGATTCAATTTTCTGAGTAAATCCGCTTTAACCGTTGATCCATCTGCATTGAAAATTCCACGAACATTGAAGTATTGTGTTGCTGTAAAAGCATCAATCTCCTTCTCACGGTCGGCGATGATACGCACTGCCACACTTTGCACACGACCTGCACTCAATGATGGTTTTACCTTCTTCCATAAAACAGGAGACAATTCAAAACCCACCAAACGATCCAATAGTCTTCGGGCTTGTTGGGCGTTGACCAAGTCAATGTCTACCCTTCTGGGATGATCAATGGCATTGAGAATGGCCTTCTTGGTAATCTCATGAAACACAATGCGCTTGGTCTTTTGTTCCGGTATTTCCAAAGCCTCCATCAAATGCCATGAAATGGCCTCTCCTTCGCGGTCCTCATCCGTTGCCAACCAAACCACTTCTGCTTTCTGCGCCAATTTCTTCAACTCTCGAACCATGTCCCTTTTGTCTTCTGTCACCTCATATACAGGCTCAAAATCTTTGGTCATGTCAATGGCCTGGTCTTTCTTTGGCAAATCCCGCACATGCCCCATACTGGACTTTACAATAAAGTCTTTCCCCAAATAACCTTCAATGGTTTTTGCCTTTGCAGGGGACTCCACGATCACCAAATTTTTACTCATTTATCTCTTTTTAGACGGCGACAAATGTATAGGTAAAAATTTGGGTTATCCAAAAAAGGCTTATTCGCATGACAGAACGGCATATATTTGCATATACAATATTAACATTCAAAACAGCCATACACTGTGGAGGAAAAAAACATAGATGAAAGCCGTCAAGGTGAATTCTTGATGCTTGAGGATAGCGCTCCGCTTCCCGAAAATAGAAAGCAGAAAAAAATGCTTTTGGAAAGTTACGGTTGTCAGATGAATTTCTCTGACAGCGAAATCGTCGCTTCCATTTTAACCCAACAAGGTTATGTCACAACCCGAGATGCTGAAGAAGCTGATTTGGTTTTGCTCAATACTTGCGCCATTCGGGACAATGCGGAACAACGTGTACGCGGACGATTGCAATTTTTTCAAACTTTAAAAAAGAAAAACCCCGACCTCCAAGTCGGTGTGCTCGGATGCATGGCTGAACGCTTGCGGGAGCAATTGTTGGAGCAAGAAAAATTGGTGGATTTGGTAGTGGGTCCAGACGCCTACCGCGATTTGCCCAACCTCTTGGACAAAATCGACGGCGGTCAAAAAGCGGTGAACGTTTTGTTAAGTCGCGAGGAGACCTATGCTGAAATCACCCCGGTTCGTCTCAACAGCAATGGTGTCACAGCATTTATCTCCATCATGCGCGGATGCGACAACATGTGCTCTTTCTGCGTGGTACCTTTTACCCGAGGCAGAGAGCGCAGCCGTGATCCAGAGAGTATCGTTGGTGAGGCCAAGGAGCTTTTTGAAAAAGGTTACAGAGAAGTCACTTTACTGGGTCAAAATGTGGATAGCTACAAATGGAATATCAACAACAAAGGCGAGATTCTAGATGCACAATTGCCCACAGTCAACTTTGCGCAATTGTTGGAAAAAGTGGCTTTGGTATCACCTGAATTGCGGGTGCGCTTTAGCACCAGTCATCCCAAAGACATGACCGATGAGGTATTGCATATCATGGCAAAGTATGAGAATATATGCAAATACATTCACTTGCCTGTCCAAAGCGGTAATAGTGATGTTTTGAAAAAAATGAATCGCGGTTACACCCGAGAGTGGTATTTGTCTCGCATTGATGCCATCAAAAATATCATGCCCGATTGTGCGATTTCTACTGACGTCATCGCAGGATTTTGCGGAGAGACCGAAGAGCAACACCAGGAAACCATTAGTTTGATGACCCTGGTGGGATATGACATGGCCTACATGTTCAAATACAGCGAACGACCCAAAACTTTGGCCGAAAGAAAATACGAGGACGATGTTCCGGAAGAAACCAAAGGAAGGCGATTGACTGAAATCATTGACAACCAAATGAAGCAAAGTGCTCTTTGCACGCAAAAGCATTTGGGAAAAGTCCAAAGGGTATTGGTTGAAGGAGTTTCTAAAAAATCTACCGAGCATCTTTACGGCAGAAACAGTCAAAATGTGGTGTGTATTTTCCCAAAAAGCAACATTGAAATTGGCGATTACGTTGACGTCGAAATGAAAGAGTGTACTTCCATTACCTTAACCGGAGATGTGGTAGCGCATTACCCTAGAAAATAAACATGGAACTGAATAGTATCAAACAACGATTTGGAATCATAGGACAATCTCCTCTGCTCGTTCGCGCATTGGAAATTGCTACGCATGTAGCCCCTACCAATATCTCTGTTTTGATCAACGGAGAAAGTGGTGTGGGAAAAGAGAACATTCCCAAAATCATTCACCACCTGAGTACCCGTAAACATGGAGCCTACATAGCCGTCAACTGCGGTGCCATTCCTGAAGGAACCATTGACTCGGAACTTTTTGGCCACGAAAAAGGTTCTTTCACGGGCGCCCATGAATCGCGAAAAGGATATTTTGAGGAAGCCAACAATGGAACCATTTTTCTGGATGAAGTAGCCGAGCTACCGCACAGTACCCAAGTGCGATTGTTGCGTGTTTTGGAAACCGGTGAATACATTCGAGTGGGTTCATCCAAAGTGCAAAAAACCAATGTTCGCGTAGTAGCCGCAACCAATGTGGATTTTACCAAAGCCATTCAAAGCGGGAAGTTCCGAGAAGACCTTTTCTACCGATTGAATCAGGTGCCCATTTCAATGCCTGCGCTCAGAGACCGTGGAAATGACATTGTCTTATTGTTCAAGAAATTCGCTGCAGATTTTTCAGAAAAATACAATGTACCCTTGTTGCAGCTTTCTCCAGAAAGTGAGCAGCTCATGTTACAATACTATTGGCCGGGAAACATCCGACAGTTGAAGAACATAACGGAGCAAATTAGCTTGTTGGAAACCAACAGATATGTTACTCCTGAGACCCTTCACGCTTATCTACCCGATGCGGGAATGAACGCTGCGGGAATTGTCCGAAAAGACAACCGACAAAACGGTGACTTCCAGGAAAAGGAAATGTTGTACAAGATCTTGTTTGACATGAAAAATGAGATTACCGATGTCAAAAAATTGGTGCTAAACATGGTGCAGTCGGGCAACCATTGGATGGACAACCCAGAAAATGTAGCCCTTTTTCAGCGCCTCTTCTCTGGTATTGCTGCAGAAGAAAATGATGGATTCGAGCCGTTTGAAAGCAATAGCCCAATCATTACGGTTAATTCTATGGGCAGCAGCCATTCACCTATGATTGTCAATCATCCCGCCCATCATGAGATTGTGGAAGAAAGTCTTTCTTTGTTGGATACTGAAAAGGAAATGATAAAAAAAGCATTGCTCAAGCACAAGAATCGCAGAAGAAATGCAGCCAAAGAATTGGGAATTTCAGAACGAACATTGTACCGAAAAATCAAGGAGTTTGATTTGCACAATTTATGATGCGTTTCAATTACATATGGATATTGGGTTTTGCTCTTTTTTTGGGCGGATGCCAAGTCAATTACTCTTTCACTGGAGGGCAATTCAGCGGTGCTTCTAATTTTCAAGTCAACTACATGCGGCCCCAAACGGCTTTGGCCAGTCCCGTCTATGCTCAAAAATTAACAGAAGGATTAAAGGACTATTTGTTGGCACAAAGTCCTTTGCAGTTGGTGACGGCCAACGGAGATTTGATATACGAAGGCAGTATCGTGGATTACAACCTCTCCCCCATCGCTGCGCAAGGAAATGAGATAGCCTCATTGACCAGGCTCTCCATCACCGTCCGCCTGAAATACACCAACCAGAAAGAAAAAGAATTGAACTTTGAAAAAAACTTCACCAAGTATGCGGATTTCCCTGCAGGTCAAGATTTATTTAGTGTTCAAGAGGAATTGTGGAACAACATCAACGATCAATTGATACAAGAAATTTACAACGCCAGTGTCGGAAATTGGTAAACATAACAATCCAAAATTTCAGCTGCAACAGTGGCTGAAGAATCCACATGCGTTGGACAGCCAAAACATGTCAGCGATTGACCAATGGTTGATTGAATTTCCTTGGTTTGGTTCGTTGCACACGCTCAAAGCAGTCTATGCAAAGGATCATGGTTTGTCAGACTACCCTCATCACTTGCACCGCGCAGCCATTACCACCCATGACAGAGGCTGGTTGTATGAATTGATGAACGCTGCGCCCGATGCATCCATCGAAGTCAATCCTAATCCAGCAACAATCGCCGTGTCTTCTTTATCGGTAGATGCCCCGGTTAACAATGAAATGAAAGATTGGGTAGATATTTTTCTAGATGACCCCGATGCTGTCAACACCAGCTTGCCCGAGGAAGAGTGGGAGAATTGGAGCATCTCATTGGACAAAGAAAATCCGCAAGACCAGCCTGCAGAGAAGGATGAATCCATGAACAGCGTAACAGAAGTCATGGATAACCCACCTGCGGTTTTCGAAGTAAATCTGGATTCAACTGAAGAAAAAACATTAGAAGATTATCCTGAAAGTGTTGAGTTTGCTGAATTGGGCGAATTGGGACAAGACATCATCAACAAAGCCATTAGTTCCAGCATTGAATTGGAGGTTTCCGAAAAAGAAACGCCCATTGAGGAAGTGAAAACCGAGCAAAAAACAGTCCTACCCGTAGACTACGAGGACTCCTTCTTAAATTTTATTGCCGCATCGATTGGTGAGCCCGTTACCGAAAATCCTACTGCCGTAAGTCCTGAAAAAACACTCACAGAGGAAAAGAAGAAAGATGATGTCATCGAGCGCTTTATCCAAACAGAACCCCAGATAAATCGGGGGAAAGCGATAGAATATGTAGCTGGCAATATGGCTAAAGAAAGTTTGGAAGAGGACTTGAATTTGGTCACTGAAACCATGGCCAAGTTGTATGTCAGACAAGGGAAATTGGACAAAGCTCGAAAAGCATATAAAAAACTAATTGAGCTATATCCCGAAAAAAGCATTTACTTTGCAACGCAATTAAAAAATTTGAACAAGAAAAATTAATAGCATGGAAAACGCAATTATTATTATCACCGTTATCGTAGCCTTGTTGCTCGCATTGGTAGTATTGATCCAAAATCCCAAAGGTGGTGGATTGACCACAGGATTTCAAGCCACTCAAGTGGGTGGAGTTCAGCAAACCGCTGACTTCTTAGAAAAAGCAACATGGTATTTGGTGATTGCGCTTTTTGTTTTGTGCATGTTGAGTGCAAGCTTCAGTGCCAGCACTAAATTCGAAAACGAGGAGCCAGCCATCGAGCAAGAGGCACCCGCTGAAGGACAACAGCCCTAAGCGATTTAACATAGCCCTTTGAAAATGTCAGCGTGTCGCACACACTGACATTTTTTTATTATATACCTGCCATTTTTTCGCGCTATCGCGATGAAAAACACAATGGCACAACTGATGCTAACGGCAAACAAACATTTTAAAATAAAGTATATGTCAGTAAACGTAAAACCCATTGCAGATCGCGTGTTGGTTGAACCCGCGCAAGCAGAAACCACAACCGCAAGTGGTATCATCATCCCTGATACTGCCAAAGAAAAGCCGCAGCGAGGAACCGTTGTAGCAGTTGGAAATGGTAAGAAAGACGAACCCATGACTGTTGCTGTTGGAGACGCTGTACTTTATGGTAAGTATTCAGGAACTGAAATCTCATTGGATGGTAAGGATTATCTTATCATGCGTGAGTCAGATATTTTAGCAATCATCTAAACCAATTAATAACATGGCAAAAGAAATCACCTTTGATGTTGCTGCGAGAGAGAAACTAAAAGCCGGTGTTGATGCATTGGCCAACGCAGTAAAAGTAACCCTTGGCCCTAAGGGACGTAACGTTGTTATCGACAAAAAATTTGGCGCACCGCACGTCACCAAAGACGGTGTTTCAGTGGCCAAAGAAATTGAATTAAAAGACCCCATCGAAAACATGGGTGCTCAAATGTTGAAGGAAGTGGCCAGCAAGACTGCTGACATCGCTGGAGACGGAACCACCACCGCTACCGTATTGGCGCAAGCCATCGTAAACACCGGTCTGAAGAACGTTGCCTCTGGTGCCAATCCCATGGATTTGAAGCGTGGTATCGACAAAGCAGTGAATGCCGTTGTGGGTTCACTAAAGGCCTCTTCGAAAGAAGTAGGTTCTGACAACAACAAAATCAAACAAGTAGCCACCATTTCTGCCAACAATGATGAAAGCATCGGAACGTTGATCGCAGATGCCATGGCCAAAGTAGGCATTGAAGGTGTCATCACGGTTGAAGAAGCAAAAGGAACCGAAACCGATGTAAAGACGGTGGAAGGTATGCAATTCGATCGCGGTTATTTGTCTCCTTACTTCGTAACCAACGCAGAGAACATGGAAGCAGAATTGGAAAACGCTTACATCTTGATCTACGACAAGAAGATTTCCAACATGAAGGAATTGCTTCCTGTATTGGAAAAAACAGTTCAAACAGGCAAGCCTCTTTTGATCATTGCTGAAGATGTTGATGGAGAAGCATTGGCTACATTGGTGGTCAACAAAATGCGCGGTGCTTTGCGCATTGCAGCCGTTAAAGCGCCTGGATTTGGTGACCGCAGAAAAGCCATGTTGCAAGACATCGCTATTTTGACTGGCGGTACTGTGATCAGTGAAGAAATGGGATTGAAATTGGATGCCACCACTTTGGAAGATTTGGGTCGTGCAGAAAAAATCACCATCGACAAAGACAACACCACCATCGTGAATGGATCAGGCGCCAAAGAAGCCATCCAAGCGCGTGTGGCTGAAATCAAGGCACAAATTGAAAAGACTACTTCCGATTACGATCGTGAAAAATTGCAAGAGCGTTTGGCCAAATTGGCTGGCGGTGTAGCAGTATTGTATGTGGGTGCCGCCACTGAAGTGGAAATGAAAGAAAAGAAAGACCGTGTGGATGATGCTTTGCATGCAACCCGTGCTGCTGTCGCTGAAGGAATCGTACCCGGCGGCGGTACTGCATTGATTCGCGCTAGCGCTGCATTGGAAGGATTGAAAGGAGACAACGAGGACGAGACAACTGGTATCGCGATTATCAAGCGTGCCATTGAAGAGCCTTTGCGTCAAATCGTGGCCAATGCAGGTGGTGAAGGAGCCGTGATCGTGCAGAAAGTAAGAGAAGGAAAAGATGACTTTGGATACAACGCCCGCACGGAGACTTTTGAAAATCTATTGAGCAGTGGTGTTATCGATCCTACCAAGGTGGTGCGTGTTGCATTGGAAAATGCTGCATCCATTGCAGGTATGTTGTTGACCACAGAGTGCGTCATTTCTGACATCAAAGAAGATGCACCCGCCATGCCCGCCATGCCCGGTGGAGGAATGGGAGGAATGATGTAAGTCATCGCCGATTTGTTTTTAACTTGCAGCCGCTTTCCGAAAGGAAGGCGGCTTTTTTTATGGTGAAAATTGACAACATTGAACTTCCTGATTTTCCGCTGCTGCTGGCACCGATGGAGGACGTGAGTGACCCTCCGTTTCGCTTGGTATGCAAGGAGAACGGGGCGGACATGATGTATACAGAGTTCATCAGCAGTGAAGGATTGATTCGAGATGCAGCCAAGAGCAAAATGAAGTTGGACATATTTGAATATGAGCGACCCATTGGCGTGCAGATATTTGGAAGTGAGATTGACACCATGGTGCAATGCGCCAAAATCATTGAACAAACCCAACCCGATTTGTTGGACATCAACTATGGATGCCCAGTGATGAAAGTAGCCTGCAAAGGTGCAGGAGCGGGCATCTTGAAAGACATCGACAAGATGGTTCGCATGACAGAAGCCATAGTCAAAGCCACTACCCTGCCTGTTACGGTCAAGACCCGCCTGGGATGGGACGATGGATCCAAGAATATTTTGGAAGTCGCAGAGCGATTGCAAGACATCGGCATCAAGGCATTGACGATACATGGAAGAACGCGTGTACAGATGTACAAAGGAGAGGCGGATTGGAGTTTGATCGCCAAAGTGAAGGAAAATCCCCGCATTCACATTCCCATCTTTGGAAATGGGGACATCGATAGTCCGCAAAAAGCATTGGAATACAAGAATCGATATGGCGTGGATGGCATCATGATCGGACGGGCCAGCATCGGCTATCCGTGGATTTTCCGGGAGGTGAAACATTATTTGGCCACTGGCGAACTATTGGCTCCACCAACTATCGAGGAGCGCGTAGAGGCTTGTAAAAAACATTTGAAGTTCAGCATTGAATGGAAAGGTGAAGTGTTGGGTATCTTAGAAATGAGAAGACATTACACCAATTATTTCAAAGGATTTTCTCACTTCAAGGAGGACAGAATGGCCTTGGTTACTTCGGGTAATTTGGAGGAGATATTGGAGCGGTTGGAGGTGATTAAGGAGAA
>JBDKGG010000028.1:0-7309 GCA_039798325.1 Bacteroidota bacterium | reverse complement strand
TTAATCACGTCCTACAATCGTGCTGAATGGAACATCGTGGATCATGCTGCTCTGCAGATTGGCGCAGTGGATGTCCCCATTTATCCTACCATGACGGAATCGGATTATGAATACATCCTCAACCATTCTGAAGCCAAATTGATTTTTTTATCCGATGCCGCTTTGTATGACAAAGTGAAATCTATTTATCCCAAGCTATCCGCTCAGCCTCGTGTGTTTTCATTTGATCCAGTGGAAGGTTTGCAAGCTTGGAACAGTTTTGCATTAAAAAACAATGAGCGTTTGACAGAATTAAAGTCACGCCGTGACGCTGTAAAGGCCCAGGATTTGGCCACCATCATTTATACTTCAGGCACCACAGGACTTCCCAAAGGCGTGATGCTCAGTCATGAAAACATTGCTACCAATGTGGTCGCCTCAGATCCACGATTGCCCCTTTTGGAAAAAGGAAATTCTGTAGCGCTTAGCTTTTTACCTTGTTGTCACATTTTCGAGCGCATGCTGCATTATTTGTACATGTTGAATGGAGTGACTGTATACATGACCAACATGGAGGCCATCAAGGAAGACTTGAATCATTGCCATCCGCATGTATTTACCGCAGTGCCTCGTTTGTTGGAGAAAGTGTACGATGGCATAGTTCAGAAGGGTTTGGCCAATACGGGTATCAAGAAAGTCTTGTTCCAATGGGCTTTGAATTTGGCTTTGGAATGGGAGCCCTCAGGCAAATCTGCTTGGTATTATTTTCGATTGGGTATCGCGCGAAAGTTGGTCTTCAGCAAAGTCAAAGCAGCATTGGGGTTAACACGCATTGGCGCCATTGCTTCAGGCAGCGCCGCTTTGCAACCGCGCTTGGCCCGTTTTTTCAATGCGGCTGGAATGACTGTTTTGGAAGGGTATGGTCTCACCGAAACTTCTCCTGTAGTTACTGTCAATACCGTTCGGAGTGAGGACATGTTGCGCATCGGTTCTGTTGGTAAACTCATCGATGGTGTCCATGTCAAAATCATGGAGGATGGCGAAATCACCGTTCAAGGTCCCAATGTCATGATGGGGTATTTTAAACAACCTGAATTGACGGCTGAAGTCATGAAAGAAGGATGGTTTCATACCGGAGACATCGGGGAGTTCAGAGATGGATTTTTGGTGATTACCGATCGCAAAAAAGAAATGTTCAAGACCAGTGGCGGAAAGTATGTTGCGCCGCAAGTCATTGAAAATGCGTTGAAGGAATCTTTGTACATCGAACAATGCATGGTGATTGGGGAGAATCAAAAATTTCCAGGCGCGTTGATAGTTCCGGATCGTTTGGTCCTAGCTGAGATTGCGCGTCAAAAGGGCATTGCACAGGACCACGGCGATCAGTGGCTGCACCACGATACCATCAAGGAGTTGATTTGGCAAGACATCTTGAAGATCAATATTCGATTTGGAAAATGGGAACAAGTCAAATCATTCCAAATTGTGGGTGAGCCTTTTTCAATCAATAAAGGCGAAATCACGCCAACCTTGAAGTTGAAGCGCAAACGCATCATGGAGAATTACCGCCACTTGATAGAGGCCATGTTTGGTCAAGATTAAAGCATGAGTATCGATCAATCCCTTATTGCCCTTATTCACGAGTACCACACTCCTTTCGGGGATCGTTTCATGTGGTGGGTCAGTTATCGGGATACGAGTTTCTTCTTGTATTTGTGGATGCTATTTATGTTGTTGAGGAGGTTTCAGATTTCAGTTTGGAAACTCATTTTGCTTTTTGGATTGTTGATTTTGTTCAATGATCAAGTTGCCTCTTCGGTGTTCAAACCCTTGGTGGAACGTCTACGTCCTAGCCATGAGCCTGCCTTGGAGGGCTTATTGCATTTTGTCAAGGACAACAACGGCAATGATTACAAGGGAGGACAGTTTGGTTTTTATTCCAGTCATGCTGCCAATACCATGGCGGTAGCTTTGTTTTTTATATTGGTGATGCGACCAGTTCATCGCGCATGGACCGTCATTTTGGCCATTTGGGTATTGTTGATTGGTTTCTCCAGGATGTATTTGGGGGTGCATTATTTGACGGATATCCTCATGGGTTGGTTGATGGGAGGTATGTCTGCTTGGGCTTTGTGGCGAGGATTAAAAACCCCGTGGGCAAAGCAAAGAATCCGATTGGATTTACATTGATTGCCATTCAAAACCAGGGTCCCAAAAGTGGTTTTCAAAGCCGATAATTTGGTCTCCAACTACTTTAATTCCATCCGCCCGCAATCGATTGGCCATTTCCTCAGGTCCCGGAAAATGGACTTTTCCGGTCAACATGCCGTTGCGGTTGACCACACGATGTGCCGGTAAATTTTTATCACAGGCAATCATGGCATATCCCACCAAACGCGCTCCCTTGGGCTTTCCCAATGCAGCAGCGATGGCTCCGTAGGTTGTTACTTTTCCTTTCGGAATCACTTTCACTAATTCATAAATGGCTGCGTAAAACTCGTTCATGATGGACTCAAAAATAGCGCATTCCTTCGTAATTTGCCGACTGAAATGGAGAATGTAAAAACGCATTTGGTGACCGGCGGCTGTGGCTTTGTGGGTCGCAATATGGTCAAAAGATTATTGAATACAACCGAGGATCAAGTTGTTTTTATTGACAACTTGATGGTAGGGACTCACCCAGATACTTGGTTGACGCATGAAACGGCGGTTCGTGGAGAGGATTATGTTGTGTACGATTCCCGTGCATTGTTCATCCATGATGACGCACTGAAAGTGATGCGCCGCTTGATGGACAATCCGCAGCATTTCGCCGATGATTTTCCTTTTGATTGCGACCGCATCGCAGACGTGTTTCATTTCGCAGCCATCGTTGGTGGTCGTGCCAAGATTGATGGCGACCCCATGATGGTGGCCTTGGATTTGGCCATCGATGCGGAGATGTTTTATTGGGCAGTGAATTACAAACCCGAGCGTTTGTTGTATCCCAGCTCGTCTGCCGCATATCCAGTGGATTTGCAAACGGTGGACGGTGCCATTGCCCTCAAAGAAAGTGATATCGATTTTAAGAAAATGGGCGAGCCCGACATGACCTATGGTTGGAGCAAATTGACCGGGGAGTTCTTGGCCAAAATTGCCGCTTCTCATTATGGATTAAAAGTGACTTGTATCCGTCCATTCAGTGGATATGGTGAAGACCAAGATTTGACTTATCCTGTTCCTGCCATTGCCGCCAGAGCGGCTCGAAAGGAAGATCCTTTTGAAGTGTGGGGCAGCGGTCATCAGGGTCGTGATTTCGTTCACATCGATGATGTGATAGATTGTATTTTGTTGGCCATGGATCATATCCATGACGGAACAGCCATTAACATAGGCATGGGAAAATTGACTTCATTCCGTGAGATCATTCAATTGTTCTGTCAGTTTGCCGGCTACGAGCCCACCATCAAACCCTTATTGGATAAGCCCGTTGGAGTGCACTCTCGTTATTGTGACATGACCTTTGTTCAAGAGAAATTGGGTTGGAAGGCCAAAATCAGCACGGAAGAAGGAATGCGTCGTGTGTATGAGGCCGCGCTAAAACAATTGAACGCATGAGCAAAGAAGTAGTGGTGTGTTTTGGTCCAGGTCCTTTGTTCAAAGGAGGGATTCAGAATTACAACACTTCTTTGTCCTTGGCATTGGACAAACGCGGCGATTGTGAAGTACACATCGTCTCATGGACCCAGCAATATCCAGCCATTATCCCAAGAGAGTTTGTCGATAAATCCAGCAAGTCCGACTTGTTGCAAGGTTCAGGTGTTCAGGTGCATTATGTCACCAATTACAACAACCCTTTGACCTGGCGAGAAACCGTTCAGAAAATAAAATCCCTTGGTGCATCCAAAGTAATCATTCAATGGAGCATTGCTTTGCAAGGTTTGCCGTTGTATTTTATTGCAAAAGGATTAAAGGGGCATTGCGAAGTGATTTTTGATGTTCATTTTGTTCAGCAAAAAGAACATTCTGCCATTGATAAAGTGCTCACCAAATGGGCATTGGGAAAGGCTGATACGATTTTGGTCCATGCGTTAAAGACCTTTGAAGAGCTAAAAAATGTTTTTCCCAAAAAAGCATTTCATTTGTCGGAAGCAGGAGATCGGGGAAAGAATACCGTCATCAAATTGTTTCATCCCATTTATGATTTGTTCAAGCCGCAAGCGGATTTGGACATTGAGGCCCTGAAGAAACAATGGGGATTGAAGAAGAATGTCTTTTTGTTTTTCGGTTTTATCCGCAGATACAAAGGATTGGATCAAGCGATACAGGCCTTTGCAAAAGTGCGTGCCCAGCGCGACGATGTGAGTTTGGTCATTGCCGGTGAATCGTTTTGGAACACGTTGGATCAATCCAAGTGGTCCACGCGTTTTAAGCAAATGGTCTTTGGTTGGGCCAAAAGAATTTTGCTCAACAAGAAAGACGATGAAAGGGAAGATCAACCCTTGGAATGGATACAGAAATTGGGGATGGAGAAAGATTGCTATGTCGTGAATCGCTTCATCGGCAACGAAGAAGTTCCTCCCTTTTTTCAAGTCAGCGATGCGGTTTTGTTGTTTTATAGAACAGCGACACCGAGCGGCATTGAATCGCTCAGTTATAATTTTGCGTTGCCATTGTTGGCCACCAACGTGGGCCATTTTCCAGAAACCATTACTGATGGTTTTAATGGGTATTTGGCCAAGGATGGCGATATTGAGGACATGGCGAAAGTCATGATGAATTTTTTGGATCATCCCATTGATCGCAACAACGTAAAGGAAAAAACGGCCATGATGAGTTGGGAGCGATATGCCGACGCCATAATGCACGCTTGATATGAAGGTGGGCTATACCGGAAATAATTATCCTGAAAAACGAAACATCATCCAGCGTGTTCCGCAAGTGGAATACAAGAATGTAAGTCGAAACAATTATTACGCCTACCTGAACCGCATCAATTTTTGGTTCACCCAAAAAGGATTTTCACCACCCATTGATACCGATTATTATCAGTTCAAAAACATCATGCCTTTGAATGTGGATGGGATGCATTTTTTCAATTCGGTGAGTTATGGAAATACCCCGTGGATCACAACGTTTGAAACAGTGTTGCCCTATTTCAACAAGATGAAATCAGGCTTCAAACAAGAGGGTGGTTTGCAAATGCTGACTGTTGATCCTATCATGCACAGCGCAATGGATGCAATGATTCAACCCAATTGCAAAGTGCTTTTGGCTTTGTCTCAAAGTACAATGGAAATTCAAAAAAGGGTTTTGCAGTATTTCCCCGAGTATGAAGAAATCATTTCCAGCAAAATTCAAGTTTTGCATCCGCCGCAACAAGCCCAAAAGTATCGGCCAAGAAATGGGGAAGGGAAGTTTAGACTCTTGTTTGTGGGCAGGGCTTTTTACCGCAAAGGCGGTCAAGAGATGGTGCATGCTTTAGACGAAATACGCAAGGAGTTTCCCTTTCATCTGACCATCGTTTCGTCAATGGATGTAGAATCTGGATGGCCGGGAATTGACCACAGACAAAGAGAAGAGGACATGCAATGGCTAGGCGAACAAGACTGGATTACTTGGCATGCGCAATTGCCCAATGAACAGGTTCTGGCATTGATGCAAGAAAGTCATTTGGGATTGTTGCCCACATGGCAAGATACTTATGGTTACAGTGTTTTGGAGATGCAGGCCAATGGATGTCCTGTTCTAACCACCAGCATTCGTTCATTGCCTGAAATCAATCCGGATGAGGTGGGGTGGCGCATCCCGCATGCGACCAATGTCTGGGGAGAATGGTCGGAAATACCAACGAACAGAGAATCCTTCATCAGTCAAGAGTTGGTCCATTCATTGAAAGAACAGCTTCGCAGAATATTCAGTAACCCCCAAGACTTGGCATCCAAAGGAAGGATGGCGGTTGATCGCATCGAGCGCGATCACAACCCGGATAAGCATGCCATGCGATTGAATGAAATTTATCAGGAGATGTTTAATAAAAAATAGCGACATTCGTCAAATGGAAGAATTGTACAACCAAAGAAAAGACTACACCCAAAATATATTGCTGGAGTCCGATGCAAAAAATCACCCGATTGATCAATTGAACGATTGGTTGATGGATGCGCAGAAAGATGGAGTCCATGATTTCAATGCGATGACATTGAGTACCATAGGCACCGGCGGTTATCCCCATTCCAGAATTGTGTTGCTTCGCGAGGCCACCCGCAATGGATTGGTTTTTTACACCAATTACAACAGCGACAAGGGAAAGGAAATGGAGGTGAATGAGAAAGTGGGCGTCAACTTTTTCTGGAACAATTTGGAAAGACAAGTCAGAGTAACAGGAGTTGTGAAGCGCATGGGCGAGGCCGAGAGTGATGCGTATTTTGCGAGTCGTCCGCGTGAAAACCAAATTGGTGCCTGGGCTTCGCCTCAAAGCAAGGCCATACACAGTCGAGAGGAATTGGAGAAGTTGTTTCAAGAGACAACGGAACGATTTGCAGGACAAGAGGTCCCTCGACCCCCATATTGGGGTGGATACCGCATCATTCCGCATTATTTTGAATTTTGGCAAGGACGTCCCAGCCGATTGCATGACCGATTGGTTTATCAGGTGGATGCGGATTTTGAATGGTGTAAAATCCGTTTGGCGCCTTGAGGATCGGAAATAAAATCGCATCCATAAATACTCCTATTGGAGTATTTTTTTTGTCAAACCATTCGGTTATCCTTGTTGAATGGAAATAATGGTGAAAAACAATGGGAGCTTCAAGACTTCCTTGGAAATGGATGGAGTTGCAGTAGCAAACTCGGCCCTGCACAAGTGGTGGAAAAGTGACATTGCCTTCAAAAAAGACAATGAAATTACGGCGTTGTTGACCAAGGACAATTACTGGAAATTTGATTTAAGTTTTAGCAAGGATCAAGGGGTAGAAATGCAATTCAAGTCTAAGATCTTCAAGGACATCAAATTGATTTCTAAAGAAGGACGTGAGTATATTTTCAAAAAGAAAGGCGCATCGGAAAATCGATTGTGTTTGATCAATGATCAAGGTGTGGAGGTGTTAGTAATGGAGAAGCAAGGCAAGTGGTGGAAGAGTCGCCCCTATTTGGTGACCCACATTGATCGTGATGATGTCCCAACGCAAGATGAATTGTTGCCCATTGTTATCGTAGCTGCCATGCGCATTTTCAATCAGCGCGCGGCAATGATCGCGCCCATCGCAATCATGATGAATGTAGTATTGAAAGAGACGATGGGGGAGTAAGTTGATATAATTTTCCAAGGCCATCCCTTCTTTCTCTTTGC
>JBDKGG010000027.1:0-5906 GCA_039798325.1 Bacteroidota bacterium | reverse complement strand
GTCAAAGGCTGGAATTATGCCGAGTTAATCCTAACCTACGCCAAGGCCGTGAAATTGTGCCGTGAGCAACATGTTCCAGTTTTGGTGCATGTCGATGAATTGACTCAGCCCCAAGGACATTCCACTTCAGGATCACATGAGCGCTACAAAACCTCAGATTTGTTGGAGTGGTACAAAGAATGGGACTGTTTGGTTCAGTTTAAGAAATTTATTTTGGCTCAGGGTGTTGCTACGGAATCGGAGTTGGATGAGATACAAAACGAAGCCAAGCAATTTGTTCGTGAAGAACAAAAGGTAGCTTGGTCAGCGTTTAGAAGTTCTGTGGATGAGGATGTTCAGGCTACTTTGCATCACTTGTCAGCTTTTCAAAGTCATGCATCTTGTGCTCCTTTGATTCAGGAATTATCCGCCATGAAAGATGCTGGTAAAAAGGAGTTGATGAGCACCATGCACAAGGTACTGAGATTGGTGGGTGAAGGAGAACATACAAAAGGGTTAAAGCAGTGGCAGTTGTACTTGAAGTCAAAATATCAAGAACAATACAGCAGCAATTTATACAACGATGGTGCCCAATCGGTGAAACAAGTGGCCGATGTTGCCCCTTCTTATGCGCAGGATGCGGAGTGGGTAGATGGTCGTGTGATTCTCCGGGATTTTTGGGATTATCAAATGGGTAAACGACCAGAGGTCTTGATTTTTGGAGAGGATGTGGGAAAGATTGGAGGAGTGAATCAAACTTGTGAAGGTTTACAAGAAAAGTACGGAGAGATCCGGGTGAGCGATGCAGGAATACGAGAGGCTACTATTTTGGGTCAAGCCATTGGCATGTCCATGAGGGGACTTCGTCCGGTAGCTGAAATTCAGTATTTGGATTATATCTATTATGCTTTGCAGATTATGCGGGATGACCTGGCCTCTGTTCGTTATAGAACAGCTGGAGGGCAAAAGGCGCCAGCCATTATTAGTACAAGGGGACATCGATTGGAAGGCATTTGGCACAGTGGAAGTCCCATGGGAGCCATTATCAGCAGTGTTCGCGGAATGATGGTTTGCGTCCCACGGAACATGACGGAAGCGGCCGGTATGTATGCCACTTTATTGGAAGGGGATGAACCCGCTTTGGTGGTGGAGTGTTTGAATGGTTATCGTTCCAAAGAGAAAATGCCCAGCAATTTGGGAGAATACAAAACCCCCATTGGAATAGCTGAAGTGGTGCGCGAAGGAACTGATTTGACTTTGTTGTCTTATGGTTCAACCTTTAATATTTGTCAAGCAGCGGCAAAGGAATTGGAAGCCATGGACATTTCTGTGGAATTGGTTGATGCCCGCACCTTGTTGCCCTTTGATGAAACCAATGTTTGTGTGCAATCTTTGAAAAAGACGAATCGTTTGTTGATCGTGGATGAAGATGTTCCGGGTGGAGCTTCAGCCTATCTATTGAACGATGTATTGCACAGACAAGGAGGATATCAATATTTGGATGCAGCGCCTGTAACGTTGACGGCTAAGCCCCATTTACCTGCCTATGGAACAGATGGAGACTATTTTAGTAAGCCATCCATTGAAGAGGTTATCGACACTGTGCTTGGGATAATCCAAGAGTAAGCATTTTATACTTTGCTCATTTTGGGCGATATTCGCTCAGATGAGAAGTGTTTTATTTTTCCTTATTGTTTTCTTTACCCCTCCGGTATTGTTTGGACAATACTATGTTCAAGGAATTGTTCAAGAGCAAAGCAATAAACAACCAATGCCTTTTGCATCCATTCAACTAGAAGGCACCACTACTGGAGTTATTGCCGATGCAGATGGAAAGTTCAGGTTAACGCCGACTAAGTTTCCTTGTGTGCTGGTGGTGAATGCCATTGGTTTTGATAAGAAGTTCGTCAGTTGCAGCAAGAATACTGCTGATTTGGTGATTGAGATGGTGGAGACACCTTTTGATCGAGGACCAGTGCTTCAAATTTATGATGACCGCATTTCTCAAAAAATCAAACAAGGTGCACTGACCATTGAAACCTTGGATTTAAAGGCCATCAAGCAAAGTGCTACTGGAAATTTTTATGAGAGTTTGGGGGCATTGAAAGGCGTCGACTTGACCACAGCTTCTTTGGGTTTTCGGGTCATTAATACTCGCGGTTTTAACTCCACCTCCCCGGTAAGAACTTTGCAGCTCATCGACGGAGTAGACAACCAATCGCCGGGTTTAAATTTTTCATTGGGTAATTTCTTGGGCGCTCCCGATTTGGACGTTCGTTCAGTGGAGATTATTCAAGGAGCAAGCAGTGCCTATTATGGTCCAGGTGCTTTTAATGGCGTGGTTTCCATGGAAACCAAAAACCCTTTTGTTTTCAAAGGGTTTTCATTTCAGCGCCGTGTAGGCGAGCGGAAATTGGATGAGTTTGCTGTTCGTTGGGCAGATGTAATCAAGAGGAAAGAGGGCTATGATCAAATTGCTTTTAAAGTCAATTTTTATGGATTAACGGCCAATGATTGGGTGGCAGACAATTATAGCCCAACAGAGAATTCTCCCAGCGGATCCAACAATCCTGGGAGATGGGATGCCGTAAACATCTATGGGGATGAATATTCTACGGCCAATGACTTTTCTACCGCTGCTCCTTGGAATTATCCTGGCTTGGGGATTTTCTATCGCACAGGATACAAGGAAAAGGATTTGGTGGATTACAACACGGAGAATTACAAAGCCAATTTGGCTGCTCATATTCGTTTGAAACCTGAATTGAATAGCGAAAGTCCAGAATTGGTGGTCGGCGGAAATGTCGGTGGTGGAACAACCGTTTATCAGGGAGACAATCGCTTCAGTTTAAAAGACATTTTGTTTTATCAAGGGAAGTTGGAATTGAACAAGGCCAATAAATACTTCATACGGTTTTACGGAACAGGGGAAGATGCGGGCAAAAGCTATGATCCTTATTTCACCGCAATGAAGATGCTGAATCAAGCAAGATCAGGTGGAGATTGGGCCAGAGATTACTACACCAATTGGAACAAATACATCAAGCCTAGGATCGATGCTTTGGGAGGTTTTCCTGAATTGACCCAAAACCCCAATTGGCCAGGGCCCATTGAAGATCCAACGTTCTCTCAATACATGTTGCCCTATGATTATGCGGCATTGGCTTCTTGGACTGAACAAAACGCTGATTCTTTGACAGCGTGGCATACCTATGTGGCGGGTTTGACCAATGGCGTTTCTGACATTGTTACTTACAATGGAACCCCAGGCTATTATGCTCCTGGAACAGATGAGTTCAATCAATCATTCCAACAAATCACATCCAGTAAAAACAATGGCAGAGAGAATGGAACCAAGTTTTCTGATCGCTCCTCTTTGTATAATGGCCAAGCGCAATATCAATGGGAATGGTTGGGATGGAAAATGAAATCAGGAGCAAGCGGAAGAATCTATTCCCCCAATAGTCAGGGAACTATTTTTTCTGATTCCATTCAGCGCATCGTCACCCACGAGTTTGGTTTTTATCATGGTTTGGAGAGGAGGTCATTGAACGAAAAAGTTATTGCTACGGCTACCATCCGAGCGGATAAAAATAAGAACTTCAATTGGATCATCAGTCCAGCTGCGTCTCTGGTTGTGCAGCCTGCATACGGACATTTTATTCGCTATTCATTTTCCTCTGCTTTGCGGAACCCGACATTAACCGATCAATATTTGTCCTTCAATGTAGGGCCGGCCATTTTGAGTGGAAATTTGTCTGGGGTAGAAGATTTGATCACCATTGGATCTTTCATGGAATATCGATCTGGATTCAAGTTGGATAAATTGGTGTATTTTGATATCCCTGCTATTCGACCAGAACGCGTCAAAACCTTTGAGCTGGGTTATCGAGGAACTTTTGGTAGAAAAGTGTACGTAGATGCCAGTACCTATTTTAGTCAATACAAAGATTTCATCGGATACAACATTGGTTTAACGGCAAAATTTGATCCCTTGACCGGTATGCCAGGGGATGTGGTGGTTTACCGATATTCGGCCAACGCACAGAGCAAGGTGACCACCCAAGGGTTGAACATTGGCGCCCAGTATTATTTTCATGAGAAACACAGTTTGTCCGCGAATTATTCGTGGAATGCTTTGATAAAATCCGATGAATCAGACCCCATTATTCCGGCATTCAATACACCCAAAAACAAATACAATTTGGGATTAAATGGCGAGCATTTGTTCATGGATGAAGACGGAAATGAATGGGGATATAGTGTCAATTACAAGTGGGTTCAAGGGTTTATTTTTGAAGGGTCACCACAGTTTACAGGCCTCGTACCGACTTATGATTTGGTGGATGCCCAAGTCAACTATCAATGGAAAAAAACCAATTTGAACATCAAATTGGGTGCATCCAATTTATTAAACAATTATCAATTCCAGACCTATGGCGGGCCGAGAATTGGAAGATTGGCGTATCTTAGCCTGAGATACGAATGGAACAAAGTATCAAAATGATAAACAATAACAATATGAGAAAACTCTACACAATCATGGCCATTTTGGTGGCCGGTGTTGTTTCAACAGCACAAGCTCAGACGAGATACCTCGATGAGGTTTTTACCAACGTGGATGTTCAGTCCAACGTGACCTATGGTGTTAACGCCACCGTACTTTATTACAGTATTGCTGGCCAAGCTGTACCTGAAGAATTGAAGATGGACATTTACACGCCAACAGGTGATACGGCTACTTCACGTCCTTTGATGTTGTATTTCCACACTGGAAACTTCTTACCTTCTGCTTATGTTTCTCCTCAGGTGAACAATGGTGGAACAGGTGGACAAAGAACCGACTCTTCAGCCGTAGAAATTTGCAAGCGTTTTGCAAGAATGGGATACGTAGTTGCGTCTTGCGATTATCGTTTGGGATGGAATCCGATTGCACCTACACAAGAAGAGCGTGTCAATACTTTGATCAACGCTGCTTACCGTGGTGTGCAGGATTGCAGAACGGCTGTTCGTTATTTCAGAAAATCCATAGCAGAGTCCAGCAATGTATATGGAATCGATGGTTCTAAAATTGTTGCCTTTGGCCAAGGAACAGGAGGCTACATCACTTTGGCCAATGCTGGTTTGGATGTTTATGAGGATGTATTGTTGCCCAAGTTCTTTGGATCCAACGGTATGCCCATGGTTATCGAGATTGTCAACGGGAATTTGGATGGAACCACCTATGGTATTAATCCTTTGAACAATGATACCTTGTGCTATGCCAATCACTTGGGTTATCCTTCTGATGTGAGTGCTACCGTTAATTTGGGAGGTGCCATTGGAGATTCTTCTTGGTTTGATGAAGGCGATGGACCAGTGATTTCATTCCATACCCCAACAGATCCGTTTGCACCATATGGCAATGGAATGGTCGTTGTTCCTATTCAGCCTACTCCTTTGAATGTAGTTGAAGTAAGCGGAAGCAGAACTGTACAATCTTTGGCCTATTTGTATGCCAATAATGAAGTATTTGGACAGATTGAGGATCCTACGATTGATCCATTTCCTGCAGTGACTTCTGCCGCTAATTTGCACAATGAAGGATTCTTTGGTTTGTATCCATTTGTTCGCCCAGCAACTCAGCCATACGACAGTGCTCCATGGGAATGGTGGGCAACCACTCACCCCAATAGTGCCAATGGTTTGATCACCAATCCAGATATGTCAGAGACCAAAGCCAAGACCATCATTGATACCATTCAGATGTACACTGCTCCCCGTTTGATGTGTGCGTTGAACTTACCAGGTGCACCTTGCACGTCAGTTGGTGTAAGCGAAAAAGAGAGCAATTCCTTTACCGTTTATCCTAACCCCAGCAACGGACAGTTTGTTGTAAAGCACAACAAGAACATTTCTTCTATCCGTGTTTACAACGCAATGGGACA
>JBDKGG010000026.1:0-2510 GCA_039798325.1 Bacteroidota bacterium | reverse complement strand
ATGGTCAATTCTACTAAGAGCCTTTGGTGCTTGCTGGCCCGATAGTGAATGTCACAATCATTGACCAAATCCATGGATTCAATCAAGAACCGCATATCCATTAAAGCTGCTTGCTCTACATATTTTTGCCCCACACTTTCGGAAACCTCCAGCAATGCAATGGTTGCGGGATCCTTAGAAACCAACAATCGACGCAAGTGTCCTCCCCAACCAGATACAAAGTGATGGGCGTCAAACCCTTTGTTGAGAATGGTATTAAACAACAACAATGATTCTGGTATGTCTTCTTTGAAAGCCAAATCCGTCAACTTGAAATAATAATCATAATCCAGAACATTCAAGTTCTCGATTACCAAATCATAAGTCAAATTACGACCGCAAAACGCAACGACTTGGTCAAAAATGGAAAGTGCATCCCGCATGGCTCCGTCCGCCTTCTCAGCAATCACGTGTAACGCTTCGGGTTCAAAACTCACCCCTTCTTTACCTGCGATAAAGGCCAGATGCTCGGTCATGTCCGCCACGCGAATTCGATTGAAGTCAAAAATTTGACATCGACTAAGAATGGTGGGAATGATTTTGTGTTTCTCTGTGGTGGCCAAAATAAAAATGGCGTGAGCAGGGGGCTCTTCCAAAGTCTTCAGAAAGGCATTGAACGCACCTGAGCTCAACATATGCACCTCGTCAATGATGTAGATCTTGTACTTTCCTACTTGAGGAGGAATACGCACTGTATCTACTATTCCACGAATGTCTTCTACCCCATTGTTGGAGGCGGCATCTAGTTCAAAAATATTGAAACTGAGATCTGTTCCTTCTTCGATAAAACCTTCGTTGACTGCTTTAGCGAAAATTCTGGCACAAGTTGTCTTGCCCACTCCTCTCGGTCCACAAAACAAATAAGCTTGAGCAATCTGCTGCGTTGCGATGGCATTTTGAAGCGTCCGGGTAATGGATTTTTGGCCCACAACGGTTTCCCATGTGTCGGGTCTATACTTACGGGCGGAGACAACAAATCCTTCTGACATACAGCAAAGATGCAATTGAATTGGGGAAAACAAAAATACTTCTATCCACACTTTTTACACAACTGCAAAAACCCTATTATTGTCGAATGAATAGCAAACACAAACTGGGGTTAAAGGATGCGGTAATGATGGGAACAGGATCCATGATTGGATCAGGAATCTTTATCGTCAGCGCAGGGATGACACAACAATTGTACAGTGGTCAATGGCTATTGTTGATGTGGTTACTCACTGGATTTATCACCATTGCCGCAGCCCTGAGCTACGGTGAACTATCAGGGATGTTCCCCAAAGCAGGCGGCCAGTACATCTATCTCAAAGAGGCCTACCACCCAATGATGGGATTTCTATATGGTTGGAGTTTCTTTACCGTAATTCAAACAGGAACCATTGCAGCCGTGGCCGTTGCATTTAGCAAGTTTAGTGGATATTTCTTCCCTGTTTTTGAAATGCGACCTGAAAACAAATTGATGGAATGGGGGGCATTTGCCATCTACCCAGCACAGCTGTTGGGAATAGCCACCTTGATTTTATTAACCGCCTTCAACACCCGAGGTGTGGAAACAGGGAAGTGGATTCAAAGCCTATTCACAGGCACCAAATTGATTGCACTATTTGGATTATTGATTCTAGGATTTGCGTTTGGTTTTTCTGAGGAGGTATGGAATCACAATTGGTCTATTGGATGGGAATGGCAGAGCTTCAATAATCAATCTTTGATTACAGGCTTAACGGCCAGCGCCTTTTTTGGGGCAATGGCCAGCGCATTGGTGGGCTCCATTTTCAGCAGTGATGCATGGAACAGCATCACCTTTATTGCAGGAGACATGATTGCTCCTGAAAAGAATATTGGACGTGCGTTGTTCTTGAGCACTATGCTGGTAACCATTATTTATGTCTTGATGAATGTGATGTATTTAGGCACCCTTCGTTTGGACCAAATTGCTTTGGCTCCGCAAGAGCGAGTTGGTGTAGCTGCAGCCAATGTTATCTTTGGAGAAACCGGCACTTACATCATCGCGGCGCTCATTATGGTGTCGACTTTTGGCTGCAACAATGGCCTTATTTTCAGTGGCGCACGCGTTTATCAGACCATGGCACAGGATGGGCTTTTCTTTAAACAAGCGGCTCATGTCAACCAAAAGGAAGTTCCCGCTTGGGCATTGTGGGCACAATGCATTTGGGCATCTTGCCTATGCTTGAGCGGCAAATATGGCGACCTACTGAACTACGTCGTATTTACCGTCATGCTCTTTTATATCCTAACCATCGCCGGAGTTATTATACTTCGCATGAAGAGACCTCATGCAGAAAGAACATACAAGACACCTCTCTACCCTTTTCTTCCAATGGCCTATATTCTGGTGGCCTCATTGTTTTGCGTTGGACTATTGATCTTTCAACCGGATTACACATGGCCGGGGTTAATCATTGTCTTGATGGGATTACCCATTTATTGGGTATTGGATAAAAAGAAACAAC
>JBDKGG010000025.1:0-5618 GCA_039798325.1 Bacteroidota bacterium | reverse complement strand
GCAACATTCATGTTGTAGGTAGCGCTCAAGTCATATCCTGCTGTGATTCCTGTATTTAAAGAAACTGCACCCACACCACTATTTACAGCGGAGCCAGAATGACATTGTGTGCAATCATTCTCCCCCGGTGCTCCGGTTTTGCCCGATTTTCCACCGCTACTGGTGGTCGATGAAATCATCATCCAACCCAAAACGGCAATAAACAGTACTGATAAAAATTTATTTCTCATGCTTGAAAATTTCAAGCCACAAGTATAATCAATTTTTGGCAATTGACCTGTTAAATGGACTGAGAATCAGCTTTTTTTTCGACCCTTGCTACTACAAAAATGCTAATCTCATACAATAACAAAATGGGTAAACTGACCAACAATTGACTGGTCACATCCGGCGGTGTAATGATGGCCGCGATGATCAAATTGACGACAAAGGCATGCTTGCGGTATTTCTTGAGAAAAGCACTAGATATTATCCCAATTCTTCCGAGGAAATAAACTACCACAGGCAATTGAAAAATCAAACCCGTTCCCAAAACCAAGGATACCAACAATTTCAAATAAGACAACACCGTGGAATTGACCTCCACATCTCCAAATTCGAAGTTCCCCAAAAACGCAATGGACAGCGGGGTAAGGATATAATAACCAAATAAAACGCCTAGAAAAAATAAAAGGCTGATGTAAAACACCACTCCATTGACGACGTTTCTCTCTTTTAAATGCAATCCTGGACGAATAAAGCCCCAAAGTTGATAAATGATAAAAGGAAACGCTATCACCACCCCTCCGACAATGCAAACCAACATATAAGCAGAGAAATTTCCTCCCATGGTGGTGCTTTGCAATTTGAAATTCATTTCTTGGTAGCAAAGTTGGTCTCCAAGTCCCATATAATAAGAGAATTCACAAAACTTTTGGTAGGTGACAAAATCCAAATTTTTGGGACCCATGATGAGATCATTGATGACAAAATCGTCAAACCAAACGATGACCACAATTCCAATGACAACGGCAATCACGGACCAAAACAATCGTCTTCTCAATTCCTCGAGGTGATCGAGGAAACCCATTTCTTTCTTGTCTTCAGCCATTAAAAGATTCCTTCTCTGATGATGTCATGCAAATGTACAATGCCCGCAAACTTAGACGCATCGTCTACCAACAATAACTGCATAATTTTATTATTCTCCATCCATCTAAACGCCTCAGCCGCGAGCATACCTTGGTGAACTGTTTTTGGATGAGTGGTCATGATTTGTTCTGCTTTCAAATCCATAAAATGTGTATGGTTGGCCAGCATGCGTCGAATATCTCCGTCAGTAATGATTCCAACAACGTTTGCCTCCTCATCAATAACAGCGACACAACCCACTCGTCCTTTGGTTACCGCGCTGAGGACATCCAATACAGGAGTGTTGCTACCCACAACAAGATGTTCACCAGTAACCATTACATCACTTGACTTTAACAACAACTTTTTTCCAAGCGCACCACCCGGATGATATTTGGCAAAATCGTTCGAAGAAAAAGATCTTGCCTGCATCAAAGCTACAGCCAATGCATCACCCATGGCCAATTGCAAAGTGGTACTTGTGGTAGGAGCCAAATTATTGGGGCAGGCTTCTTTGTCCATGGGTGTCAACAAATTAAAATCACTGCTTTGACTTAAAAAACAATGTTCATTGGCGCTAACCGCAATGAGCTTGTTTCCCATTTTTTGAATCAGTGGGACCAAAAAACGAATCTCGGGCGATTCCCCTGACTTGGATATACAAATGACAATATCACCCTCTTGCACCATTCCCAAATCTCCATGAATGGCGTCTGCAGCATGCATGAAAATTGCGGGCTGTCCAGTGCTATTAAAAGTAGCCACCCACTTCTGCGCAATGATTCCACTTTTTCCAATTCCTGTAACGATCAATCGATTATTGGATTTCAATATCAACTCAACCACTTCAACAAAAGCATCGTTGAGTGATTCTGACATGCCAACAAGCGCCTGGGCTTCCAATAAAATGGTAGTCTGCGCGTGTTTAATTAGTTCGTTCAATTGCATTTAACAGCAAAGATGATAAGAAATCAAAACAGAGAAAAACATTTCGCCATTCTTTGTGTTTTTTTGATGGTTTTCTTTATCTATTGAACTAATAAGTGTTGTAAATTCGTTCTCCTTTTGAAAAAGGAAATAAACGGTCGTTAGACATGAATACTATTACAGAATTAACTCCTTTAGAAGCGCTCAAGAATTTTTTTGGATTCAACCAGTTCAAAGGATTACAGGCCCAGGTTGTACAATCCATCCTCGATGGCAACGACACCTTTGTTATTATGCCCACCGGGGGAGGTAAATCCATGTGCTATCAGCTTCCAGCACTCATGATGAATGGGATGGCCATTGTGGTTTCTCCACTCATTGCTTTAATGAAGAATCAAGTAGATGCCATGCGCGGTTTCAGCTCTGAAGATGGCGTAGCCCATTTCATCAACTCCTCATTAAACAAATCGGAAATCAATCAAGTTAAATCAGACATTATGTCTGGTAAGACAAAAATCTTATATGTCGCACCTGAATCGCTCGGTAAAGAAGACAACTTTGAATTTCTGAGAAGTTGCACCATCTCATTTGTTGCCATTGATGAAGCGCATTGCATTTCTGAATGGGGACATGATTTCAGACCTGAGTACCGCAAGCTAAAGAGCATTATCAAAAATATTGCAGATGTGCCCATCATGGCACTTACTGCCACTGCAACTCCCAAAGTACAGCAGGACATTCAAAAGAATTTGGGTATGGTCGAGGCCAATTTATTCAAAGCTTCTTTCAACCGTCCCAATTTGTACTACGAGGTACGTCCAAAGAACAATGTGGGTAAGCAGATTATCCAATATATCAAAAGTCACAGTGGTAAGAGCGGTATCATTTACTGTTTGAGCAGAAAAAAGACTGAAGAGTTGGCTGAGCTTTTGATTGCCAACGGAATCAAAGCCCTTCCCTATCATGCAGGAATGGATGGACATGAGCGCAGTGATGTTCAGGATAAATTCTTAATGCAAGATGTAGACGTGATTGTCGCCACCATTGCCTTTGGAATGGGAATCGATAAACCTGATGTTCGTTTTGTCATTCATCATGACATTTCAAAAAGCCTTGAAAGCTATTATCAAGAAACCGGAAGAGCAGGTAGGGATGGTGGAGAAGGAAATTGCATTGCGTTCTACAGTCCAAAGGATATCGAAAAATTAGAGAAATTTTTAGCAGGCAAACCCATAGCTGAACAAGAAATTGGTGTTCAATTGCTCCATGAAGTGATGGCCTATTGCGAAACCTCTGTGAGTCGCCGAAAATATCTACTTCACTATTTCGGGGAAGAATGGGATGCGGAGAAAGGTGAAGGCAATGGAATGGATGACAATCAGCGCAAACCAAAAGAACATTTCGAAGCCAAAGAAGACGTTTCTCTCCTACTTCAGTGTATTGCTGAATTCAAAGAAAAACACAAGTCTAAATTTGTAGTTAAAGTATTGCTTGGTCATGAAGATGCCGAGGTAAAAACCTACAAGGGAAGCGAATCTGAACTTTACGGAGCAGGAAAAGAAAAGGATGATCGTTATTGGAATGCCCTTCTGAGACAAATGCTTGTAGCGGATTTGATCAAAAAAGAAGTTGAAACCTATGGTACGGTTAAATTAACTGCACTAGGAAAGAGTTTTCTGAAAAAACCGACATCATTCCTAGCTGTTAAGGAGGAAGAATATCCCAACATGGATGATGACGGAGATTTGAGCATTGGTCGGGTTAGTGGCGGTGGTGCAGCCGACGAGGCATTGTTTACCTTGCTCAAAGAACAGCGCATAAAAATTTCGAAAGAAAAAGGGATACCCCCATATGTGATATTCTCTGAACCTAGTTTGGAAGAAATGGCCACTCAATATCCCATCAACATGGAGGAGTTGGCCCATATTGGCGGAGTTGGAAGAAACAAAGCAGCAAAATTTGGATCAAGTTTTTTAACCCTTATCCAACGCTATGTTGAAGAAAACAACATTGATCGACCACAAGATTTATTTCTTAAAACCGCACCTTCCAAAAGCGGCCAAAAGGTGCAAATCATTCAAAACATTGATAAAAGAATTCCATTACAGGACATCGCCAAAGGTTTGGGAAAATCGAGAGCAGAGTTGATTTTGGAAATAGAAACTGTCGTTCATTCCGGAACCAAGTTGAGCATTCAATACATTATCGATGACGAGGTGGATGAGGATGCGCAAGAGGAAATCATGGAGTATTACATGCAATCTGAAACAGATGATCTCCTAGAAGCTGAAAAGTACTTCGACGGAGATTATGAAGAGGAGATTCTCAGATTGATGCGCATCAAGTTCATGAATGATGTAGGACAATAAACCAGACTATTAATAAAATTAAAGCCCCAAATAGGGGCTTTAATTTTATGGTTCACCTAAAAAAAAGGAGCGCTCTCGCGCTCCTTTTCACATTCACTTTATCTGATTAGTCTTCAATCACCACATTGATGAGGTACTGCTCTTGCTCACCGACCAACTTCATCTTGTATAATCCAGAAGACAAATTCAATTGTGCATTCCAGATTTTTCCAGTCTGATGTCCAGCAACATGAACCAATTCTCCGGTGATGGAGTATACCATCACGTCATAACCGTTAGCCAATGTTTCAGGAACCACTACTGCAAAGTTTCCATTGCTTGGATTGGGCCATGCCAATACCTTCTCGATCATGGCTTCTTCAACACCTGTATTGGTCGTGTCAAACTCTACGTTGAATGTAATTTCAAATTGAGCATTACATCCACTTGTTGTATCTGTTACGAGCAATGAAATCAACCCTTGAGGAGCAAATGCATTGCCTTCAGACCAATATACATTCACAGAAGGAGTGGTAGCCGTATTGCTCACAGGGATAAATATTCCTGGGCTATTCAAGGTCCACAACAATGTCACCCCGTTCAAGTTTCCACTGTAGGTGTAATTGTGGTAGGAATAAGTATCTACGAAATCATCTCCAACAATTGCTCCTGGGGTGTAAGTACTCATCACACAAGGATTAATGGTATCTTGAATCATTGCATCAGGATTGTAGTTACATGCTGTAGGGTCAATACAACCGATGAGCAATCCTTGACAAGTACAATCGATCTGATACGTATCGATAACATCCAAACTTGAACCATTATCGCATGGTGTTCCTACACCAAGTAACGAAGCGTTTGTATCATCACAGTCGTCTGCATTTGAGGCCCATCCGTTGGCTGGCTGCACGCAGAAAGTAAATGGTGCGTTGATGTTACCCAAGAAGTCGCCATCGGCATCTTGATAGAATACATCCACACCAGTACTATCATCGACGATGCCGTCGCAGTCATCATCCAACAAGTTGCATGATTCTGCACCAGCTGGGTTGATAGAAGGATTGGTGTCATCACAGTCATAACCAGCAACAAAACCATCTCCATCAGCATCCACATTGCCGATACAACCTTCATCAATCAATGAATTACAGTTGTTGTCAATGTTATCGAAACATACTTCAGCTGCACCCGGATTAATCGAAGGGTTATTGTCATTACAATCCAAAGGAG
>JBDKGG010000024.1:0-11856 GCA_039798325.1 Bacteroidota bacterium | reverse complement strand
ATCCACTGCTGGATTGGGATAAAGATTGCTCCACAATGGACTTTGCGATGAACCATCTACACCATTCCATACTTGCTTCTTCCCAGAGCGCAATACCGGACGAACCATGACACTTCCTGTTACTTGAGAAGCTTGCCACGGCTGATCAGCGCCTAATGCGTAAAACAACTTAGCAGGATTGTTATTGGTGTTTTTGTCATTGCCCACATCGTATGTCGGAGCATCGGACTGCACCCATCCCACATAATACGTTCCAACACCCAAAACCAATGGATTGTCCAATTCATGAAAAGTAAACGAATCGTAACCCGCACTATCCGTGTATTGAGGATATTGATAATTGAAATTTTCAGAAATCAATGAGCCCGGTTGCCCACTGTTGTCATTCCACACTTTCAAGAAAAAGGTTTGGGTGGAATGATCGATACCATAGGGGAGCCAGTTCACTGCTAATCCGACCAAGGTATCCGCTTGATAATTGTAGAATTTCATGGCTACTTGTGCACCTGCACCCTGAACGGTCCAAGAGCGTTCCGCACTGCCATCATCATAGGCGTAGTAATTGGCCATCTCTATCGAATAACAGGCGGTATCATTATCCAAATGGGCATCTGTTGGATTGATAAAAGTGCAAACTTCGACATTCACCAATGTATCACCCAATAGCGGATTTTGAAGGATGCTGGTATTCCAATTCATCGTTTCTTCCAAGGATTGATTCGCGTTGGCAAAGGTGTTTAAAACCACCGCTGAAGCTTGTTGCACTTGGCCATTGCATGTCAATCGATATCCTGTAGCAATGTTTTCTGCATTGCCCAAATTGCGCTCATAGGCCGTCAATGATGCATTCAAAAAACCGCTGGGATTGGAAATAAAATGTTTCCATGGCATGATGCTGTAGCCATTGGTAAATGGAAGAGAAGGAACATATTGCATGGCCACCTCATCAAAGGCAATATTGGCCGTATCCAAACCAGATCGCAGCAACACATAATCCAAGTTCCATTGGTCGTATGCACCACTCAAAGTGGCTTCATTGCGAAATCGAAAAAGGAATCCGGGTTGCAGAAATTGACTCTGCGCAATGTGAATGTCCGCACGCTGCCAATCGGTATTATTGGGAGAGCTCACCACCCACTTCTTTTCCCAAGTGCCGGTTATGGGAGAATAAAAATCGACAAACAGAGAATCTTCTTCATCGGGCATATTTCCCCACCCTCCGGCTTGATAATAAAAAGACAAATACACATTGTCCGTGCTATCCAGACCGGCTAAATCGATACCTTGTGACGTCAATGTATCTGCAGGACCTTGGGCATATTGATCGGTAAAGTCATATGGATAACCCTTGGCATCCAAACCGTCCAATGTTGCTACACCAATGGTGAGCGGATTAATCCCCATGGTATTATTGATGTACACATCTTCATCCTGCCACAGCAGCGCATTGGGAGCAGTCCTTCCCATTCTGTGTTGAGAGAAATCGTCAAAAAATGGAAGCGCCAATAACTCCCGATTGGTCGATTCTAAACGATGTGATTTGAAACGGGATAAATACATGGGAACCCTTTCCATCTCCTGAGCTTGGGCAAATGCAGCCCAAAAGCTCAAAAAAATCATGATTGACTTTCTCATGGATTGACGTTGGCTGTTGTGTCTCTTGGACAAGGTTGCTTGGTTAAATAGATATCCATGATGCTACCGGAGTTCAAATCCAAAGCACCTGGAGAATAGGGAGGTTCTTGGGTGCATACTTTGAAATCCAAAGAATCGGCATCCGCTGGCGTTGTATCAAAAAACAACTGAGGAATCAATCCCAATGATTTGAGCAAACGTTGTGCTTCCAAGTAAGTTAGTCCATGTAAATCTGGCACAGGGATTTTTGCGTTGTCTCCAGTCCCGACAATGAGCACTACTTTGCATCCTCTGGGCAATAGATCGTTGAACTTAATTTCCTTCCCCTGGTAACGAATACCGATAACACTTCCCACGAAATTGTTGTTGGGTTGATAGGAGACATCGTAATCAATGCCTTTATTTTTCAGTTTCACCATGGCCACGGCGGCATACTCCCCCGACTTGATGGTGATGGTTTCCATGGGAGGTGTTTTACTAAAAATGGTCAAGTAAACTTGTCTACCCGATTTGATGGTTGACCCTGGCGCAGGCATGACATAATTAATGCTTCCTTTGGCGGCAGTATCTGACCAAATGCTATCAATCACCACGGGCTCCATGTCCAAATCTTCTAAAATCTCTATGGCTTGTTCCAGAGATTGACCTTTCAATTGGGGAATGGTCACAAATTCACCATGATCCGTATACCACGACAACCAAAACCAACTCAATAAGATTCCCAAAAGATTGGCACCAATTACATATCCGACCATCTTCATGCCGGGCTTTGATCGCAGGTATTGAACGAAACTCATTTTTATTTTTTCTTCATGAAGTTGCCAATGGCATTGTTGTAAATTTCTGCCAATTCATCGACTGATCCAAACTCTTCTCCATCAATGGTAAATCTGCCTTTGGTGACATGGCCCAATAACATCGCTGGAACTTTGTGCTCTAAAACATAATCCAAAAATGCATCTTTGTCCACCTCAGGAACGGTAACCACTACTCTGCTCTGTGCTTCGCCAAAAAGAAACGCGTCCTTTCTGTATTCCAGCGGAGTTTCAATATCAAAACCCAGATTGGATGCCATTCCCATCTCAGCCAAAGTCACCCACAAACCACCATCACTGATGTCGTGCGCAGCAGTAATCAAATTGTTTTGAATGACGTGTTTGATGTGCTGTTGGATATTGAATTCTTGCTCCAAATCAAAATGAGGAGCAGGGGTATTTTTGATTCCTAGAACATTGTACAAATACTCGGAAGAATTCAAGTCATCTTGGCTTTCACCAATCAAATAAATCAAATCTCCTTTGTATTTAAAGTCCAAAGTCATGTGATGCGACTTGTCTTCCATGATGCCCAACATACCGATGGTAGGGGTAGGGAAAACAGGTTTTGAGGTTCCATCTTCATTGACGGTTTGATTGTAAAAACTCACATTACCGCCCGTCACAGGGGTTTCAAACTTGCGACACGCCGTTCCCATTCCCTTGATTGCACCTACGAATTGCCAGTACACTTCGGGGATATATGGATTGCCAAAATTGAGGCAATTGGTAATGGCTGAAGGTTGTCCTCCAGAACAAACGATGTTTCTTGCAGCTTCTGATACAGCGATCATGGTACCTATTTCTGGATCAGCATTTACATACCTTCCATTGCAATCAACGGTAAGCACCAATGCTTTATTGCTCCCTTTAATATTCACCACCCCAGCGTCACTTGGACGATTGGTTGTCATGGTTGCAGTTCCTACCATGCTATCGTATTGCTCATAAATCCAACGCTTGCTGGCAATATTGGGCAATGCAATCAATTGACGCGCCGCTTGAACAAAATCCTTAGGCTGCTCAATGGTATTCAAATCAAATTTCTTGGCTTCCTGGAAATAAGCAGGCTCTTTATATTCTCTTTCGTATTGGGGAGCACCTCCTCCAAGTACCAATGACTCTGCGGGTATTTCACTCACCAATTCGCCATGCATGTAATAACGAACCATCGGACCTTCAGTCACTACACCAATCTCAGCTGCATGCAAATCCCACTTATCGAAGATGGCTTTCACTTTTTCTTCCTGCCCCTTTTCGATCACCACCAACATGCGTTCTTGCGATTCAGACAATAATATTTCAAATGGCAACATTCCCTCTTGACGGGTAGGCACTTTTTCCAAATGAATGTCCATACCGACTTTACCACCTGCGCTCATCTCGGATGTTGAGCAAGTAATACCCGCTGCGCCCATGTCTTGCATACCGCGAATGGCATCGGTCTCAGCCAATTCCATGGTTGCTTCCAATAACAATTTTTCTTGGAACGGATCACCAACTTGTACACTGGGTAAATCCTTAGCCGACTCTTCTGTAATGTCTTTCGAAGCAAAAGATGCTCCTTTGATGCCGTCCTTTCCTGTGGCTGAACCAACAATGAAAACGGGGTTCCCTACTCCACTGGCTTTGGCTGAAATGATCTTGGTTGAATCAATCAATCCTGCCGACATGGCATTCACCAAAGGATTAACTTGATAACTTTCATCGAAATACACTTCACCTCCCACTGTGGGAATACCAAATGCATTTCCGTAATCTCCAATTCCTTTGACAACTCCTTCCATCAACCATTGTGTCTTGGGATGACTCAGCTCACCAAAGCGCAAAGAATTGAGCAAGGCCACTGGTCTTGCCCCCATGGTGAAAATATCGCGATTGATTCCACCCACTCCCGTTGCGGCACCTTGATAAGGTTCAATGGCTGAAGGGTGGTTGTGTGATTCAATCTTGAAAGCACAGCCCAAACCGTCTCCGATATCCACCAATCCAGCGTTCTCTTCTCCGGCCTTAACCAACATGTGCGGACCATCCTTGGGCAATGTTTTCAACCACTTAATGGAATTTTTATAAGAACAATGCTCACTCCACATGACGGAATACACGCACATTTCTGTAAAGTTGGGAGTACGACCCAAAATTTCTTTGATTTTCTCAAATTCTTGGGGCATTAAACCCATCTCTTTGGCTTGGTCCAAAGTGGCCAATTGTGTTGCTGCTGACATAATCTAAAAGTTGCCCAAAGGTAACGTTAACGAAGTAAAATCTCATCAATAAATAACCAAGACTTTTCACCAACGAAGGGATGATCAGCCGGTAGTTTTTTGATGGATTTGGCTTGTAATTTAAAATATCGCCATTTATTCATTTCTCCTTTACCAGAAGACACCAGAGGAAAGGAGAAAGACTTTACGCCGTCATCATCTGAATAACTTTGATTGGGAACATTGATGGTTTGAATCTCTTGAAATTGTATCCCATCCTCGCTGGCCGATAATGTCACCGATGATGGCCAATAAACCCAAGCGCTCTTTTTGGAAAGCGCGCTCATGGTAATCAACGAACATGGCTCATTGGGCTCTTTCTCCAACACCACTTCAAAATCGGTTCCTTCAAATCCCTGCCATTTTCCATCCCAAACAAACTCGCCCATTTGGCCATCCATCAAAGCTTGCTTCCCTGATGCAAGGTATTTTAAGCTGGGCTCAATGGCATATTCCAACTTGGACCATTTCTTAAAATTCAATGCCACCGGCCAAGACATGGTTTGAAACTGACCGTTGGGCAAAAGATATTGCACTTCCACCACGCCATCTTTGTCTAACTGCAAGCCTTGGGACAAGTTACCTCGATAAATGGTATCCCCTACGATGGGTCGGTAGACATACGTGATTTTTTCCAATGGACAAATCTCTCCAATGGCCTGGGCGCTCAGCGTTCTTTGGGCATCAAAGATTTGCCCGGAAAGCGTAATGGTTGGTGACTCCACCCATTGAACCTGATCGATCCACACAAATCCCTCCTCAAGCAAACGCAATTCCAACATGTTCCGATCTTCACCCACCGTAGGAACATAAGAAACATCATAGCGGTGCCAACCGGATTGAATAGACAGGGTATCGTGCCAAATAAATTTTCCCCAAGGTTTTTCAATGCGAAGGGCAATTTTATTTTCTTCCCCCAGTCTACTGCCTGTTTGCTCGGCATAGGCCCAAAAACTAAGGACATAAGCGTGATTGGCAACTGTTTGAAATTGATAGAAACTAATTTCTTGTGAATTGTCTTGTGGGGTTTGACCACCCAAGTTGTTTAATCGCAAACTCACTTCGCCGTGGTGTGCAATGGATCGATCCAAAAATGCTGTGGCACCATGCTCCTTGCTCATGTGCAAGTAACAGGCCGTAGGAATGGCCGGACTGGTCCACTGTTCAAAACTAAAGTCGCGAATCAAATTGCCTTCCCACTCTTTGTTCACCAATGTATTTAAAGACAACTTCTTTGATTCAAAACGAACAATTTTCACCTCAAAAGGATTCAACACCCATTCAAACATTTCATCTGATTTCACCCTTCTGTTTTCATGAATAAAGTGCCATTCGCCATTGGCGTATTCCTTTCCCATTGGGCAGTTGATGATTTTATGTGTATTCTCCACATTGACCAAAATAAACAGTCGATCATTGGGATTTTCACCTTTGAAACATGCTGATTCTACCTTCATCTTTCCCCACCAATCTTTTTCTGTGTAGTGCTTCATTTCATTTTGGTATTCGAGATCTTTCAACAGAAACTGCAGCTCTCTTGCTGACTGATGATAAGCCGACCACATGGCTGGATTTTTTGGAAAACTTTGCCCTACATGACGGATAAAAGCTTGCGAGGCCCGGCTGCCATTGATGACACCCAAATAAACCATTGCCCTTAACTCTTCTGGAGTTGGCTCTCGTTGCCAAAACTCCTGACCACCAAAGGCCTGAGGCACAATCCAGATGTGTTTTTTGTACTGATAAAACTCTTTGAGTTTCTTCAAATACTCCCCTGCATTGATGACTGAATTTCCAGGAATGGGATAAGGATCAGTCATCACAATATCCAATAAATCCTGGTATGGCAAACTCGGCTTTGGATCGACGAACACCATCGAGATGGGATGGTGAGGGTCCAATTTTCGAATCAATGTTACCGCCTCACTCAGCTCGCTGGGCTTGATGAATTGACCATCTGGTTCATCACTGACATACCAACTCAACAGTGCGGGATGATCTTTAAATGTTCTTACTTCTTGTTGTAATAAATGCAACTTTTTCTTTTTCACTTCTGGCGAATCACTCTCCTTCAAAGGACAAATTTGTTGAAGATTATAATTCACCCGCATGCCCAATTTGGCGCACAAATCCATGTACTCTTTTCTTCGCGCAAGGGTTGAATCTTCAATGGATTGATAAGGGGAATACAAATTGAAACCATTCATCGCTTCTGTTTTCAAAATCCAATTAAAATCATCACGCTCTCGGGCATAAAAACCAAATGGAAAAAACTTGGCGCGTTGCTCATTTCCCACAAAATGATGCTGAGTAGAAAGCGAAGTTTCCAGAGCACCTGAAGGAAAATGAATCCGCACGGCGTTGTCTTTTCGGGGCAAGGTTTTAATCAACAAAGTATCATAGACCAATTGTTGGTTGCATAAGGATCGAATGGGCACCTGAATGGCTCCGTCTCCGACGATCACAAACTCTTCCCTTTCCAAAGGCAACAGAAAAAAAGATTTCTGTCCATTGGCTGAAATGCTATCCTGAAAAATTACTCTACCCGATTTGAGCAAAATAGTGATGTCCTTGGTAGAAGAGGCATCATTGGCAATCCAGCAAATTGGTTTTTCATCACTAAAAAAATAATTGTATTCAGGAAATACTACCCATTCTCTTTGGGCAATCAGTGGTAAAAAAAAATGAAACAGGAGGACAAAGGATGAGCATTTTTTCATGCCTCAAAAATAAACCTTGTTGGGTTGGATTTCGTATCCATAATCAATGAAGATATTTTGTAACTTGCCCGAGATAGAAAATTCCATGAAAAACAATTTTTATACTGTCTTTTTATTGTTGTTGTTCCTCATCGCTGCAATGCAAAGCGGTGCGCAATTGACGGTTGTACCCGGAGGCAGTGCCTATCAAATGGCGGATGCACTAACCGGCAATGGGGTGACCATTCAAGGCACCCCCACTATCAATTGTAATCCCTTGGCCTACGGTGCTTTTGGCAATGGTAGCAGCACGTCTTTGGGGATTTCCAATGGCGTTGTTTTAACGACGGGAAATGCCCAAGGCATGGCCGGCGCCAACACCGAAACATCCTACGGTGTAGACAATGGCAGTCAATACAGCGACCCCCACCTTACCTCACTGGTTCCCCAAGCCAATCGCGATGTATGCGCATTGGAACTGGATATCGTTCCGCAGTGCGATAGCTTAACCATCCGTTTTGTTTTTGGATCTGATGAATACATGGAATTTGTGAATGAGGGCTACAATGATGCCTTTGCCTTTTTTATTTTTGGTCCTAATCCGGCAGGTGGGATGTACAATGCCTACAATGTAGCTCGACTGCCCAACAATACTGTTGTCAGCATTGACAATGTGAATGCCAACAACAACAGCAGCTATTACATGGACAATACAGGAGGGTCTCAAATCCAATATGATGGAAGAACCGTTGTCTTATCTCCAAAAATTCGCGTAGTACCCTGTCAGACGTATCATTTCAAACTGATCATTGGAGACAGCGGAGATGGATACATTGATTCTGGTGTATTGATCGACTTCATTTCTTGCACCAATGCTTTATCAGCAAGCGCTGCTGTAACTCCTTCAGCATGCGGAATGGACAATGGTTCTGTCAACATCTCTACGGATGGTGGAAACGGTCCTTTTGATTATGATTGGTCCTTTGACCAGAATTTGAGCGGCCCTCAAGCCAACAACTTGGCCCCAGGAGATTATTCGGTGGAAATTCAAGACATGGGTATTTCCTGTTCTACCCCAATCACCTTAGATTTCAATATTCCGGAAGATGGGCCGGTCCCTCAAATTGCTTTATACAGCAACAACACTGCACCGTGCATCGGTGATACCATTGCCGTATGGGGGGTATGTGACACCTCGTTTAGTTGGGTCAACACCAACTACATCAGTCTTTCAGGCGACACCGCATTTTTTGTGGTTGGGGATAGTAACGTATATGAAATCACAGCCACCAATCTTTGCGGAAGCAATCATTCCATTTTGAACTTGGCATCGATTTCTAGTCCAGCAGTAGACATATTAACCGATGCTTATTATTGTCACAATGAACCCTTGATGCTCACTGGGAATACATCTTCAGGACCTGGGAATTTTTCCTGGATCACCCCCAATGGAGGAGTTTTGAATGGGTTAACCCAAGATTTGGGCAATGCGCAGTTTAGTATGAATGGACTTTACATTCTTCAAAGTACCTATCAAAATTGTCCGATTAAAACAGATTCGGTGCTCATCACGGTGGTGGCCAATCCAACCAACAACATCAACAATGCATCGATATGTCCGGGACAAATCCTCTCCGTATTGGTATCTCCGAATACCACCTATAGCTGGAACAATACGGTTGGCGCTGCCATTTCCCCCAATGGAAATAGCGCACAAATCAATCCTTTGGTCAATACCACGTATGTCATCAGTAACGTTTACGGTTGTTCGACCACCATCAATGTGAACATGAATCCCGTCCCTGAAATCATGACCAATATATCTACGGTACAAGGTTGTGCCCCTTTGTTGGTTCAATTCACAGACATCAATCCTGAAGTACTCAACTTTAACTGGGTATTTGGAGATGGAACAACTTCCATTTTCGAATCCCCTGCGCACCTCTTTCCCGGAGGAACAAACGACACCACTTACCAAGTATCCTTGACCGTTCAGAATGCGCAAGGATGCGTGAATACTGGATATTTCACCATTCAAACCATGAATCCTGCGGTTGCTGATTTTACGGTCAATCCCATTTCGCAGACTTTTCCCAATGCCACGTTTAATGTGCTGAATCAAAGCAGTGGCAGTGGCAATCTTGAAGCCAATTGGTTGTGGCAATCCAACACCAACAATGCGTGGCAACCCGGAAGTTTAACCTTTGATACTTGGGGCGTTTTTGATATTGATTTGGTAGTGAACAATGAATGGTGCAGTGATACCATGACCAAAAGCATCGAGGTCATCCCTCCTGCTCCCATTGCATCCTTCGACATATCGGAAGCTGGATGTCCTGGTTCTCAGTTCAATTTTGAACACAACAGTACCTATGCACAATCCGTGGAGTGGATATTTGGCGATGGGGATACCGTTGCTTCTAACACAGCTAATCACACCTATCTGCTAACCGGATTGTATGACATAACGCTATTGGCCCATGGATATGATGGAACCACAGATACCATGACCATAGAAAATGCTATCGAGATTTATCCATCACCCGAAGCCTATTTCAATATTCTAGAAACAACCGTTGCCGCTGTGGTAGACTCTGCCGTATTTATCAATCTTTCTTCCGGTGCCAGCGCATATACCTGGAACTTTGGCGACGGAAACACGAGCTATGCTTTCGAACCATACGCATTTTACGATTTGGTAGGTCAATATGCGATTACACTCACTGCTTCCAACAGCTATGGTTGTATTGACAGTTATACGCATCCAACAGGCATTACTGTCACAACAGATGGATTTATTGAAATGCCCGATGCCTTTTCCCCTACCCTAACCAATGCCGATGATGGATCATACGTTCGTTATGATTTCTCAAACAATGTATTTCACCCTCATTTCAGATCCGTCAGCGAATTTGAAATGGCCATATTCAACAAATGGGGCGAGTTGCTTTTTATTACAACTGATATTTGGAAGGGTTGGAGCGGTAAATACCAGGGCAACCTTTGTCCTGAAGATGTTTATGTTTTCACGTGCAAAGGGAAATTCTACGGCGGTGTTGAATTTGAAGAAAAGGGTACCATTACCCTGTTGATCAAATAATATTGGCGCTTTCCTGGGCCTCAAAAAAAGCATCCACCGGTAATGGCGTTTTCATCCTGGCTTGAACGGCAAGTCGATCACAACGTTCATTTTCTGCATGTCCCGCGTGTCCCTTGATCCATTTCCAAGTCACCTGATGCTGATCAACCAAAACAATCAGTTGCTTCCATAGATCAGGGTTCTTTACATTCTTCCATTGTCTTTTATGCCAACCCGCTATCCATTTCTTTTCAAATGCATCCACCACGTACTTGGAATCAGAAACGATGCAAACCTCACATGACATCGTCAAAGCTTTTAAACCTTCTATAACCGCCATTAATTCCATCCGATTATTGGTTGTCCTTCTGAAACCACCGCTCAACTCTTTCTCATGCTTACCACTTTGAAGCACTGTCCCAAATCCACCAGGACCGGGATTACCAGAAGCAGCGCCATCGGCAAACAACATTACTTTCGGCATACTCACTGAATTAACACGCCCAAATTTTTGGAAAACAATTTAATGGCAATGGCCAATAAGATAATTCCAAAGGCCTTTTCAATCACGGCGATTCCTCCAGGACCCAAAACCTTCTGCAATCTTCCAGACAATTTAAGCACAACAAAAATGATGGGAACGTTGAGTAAAATAGCGATGACAATGTTGATCATTTGGTATTCTGCACGCAATGATATCAAAGTGGAAATCGTTCCCGCACCAGCAATGGTAGGAAAAGCCAAAGGAACGATACTGGCCACATGCGTTAACCCTTCTTTTTGCTTGAACAATTGAATTCCCAAGACCATTTCCAACGCAATAAAGAACAATATAAAAGCTCCAGCTACCGCAAAACTGTAAACATCCACGCCAAACAAACCCAATACTGTTTCACCACCAATTAAAAAAACAATCATGAGCACCATGGAAACCAAGGTGGTTGTTACAGGTTGAATGTTTCCTGTTTTGTTTTTTATGTCAATAATAATGGGAATGCTACCAATGATGTCAATCACTGCAAACAACACCATGAAGCAAGAACCGATTTCAGCCAATTGTATCATGATACAAAAGTACGTCTAAAAGCTAGGATTAATGGTTACCCGAACATTCTTTTCATTTTCCTCAACCCATCGATTGAATTGACGGGGACGCTCCATATTCCATACATGTCCAACCTTTGGCAACACCTTAAAAGTAGCGTTTTTGAAATAGGCTCCCTGCCTTTGACCTACTTCCAAAGGAATCAATTCATCGGCTTCGCCCCAAAACAGATGAACTTTGCACTTCCATTTTATTTCGTAATTGTTCCAATATTCTTCACTGTTTTGCAATGACTCAACCAATTGCCAATGGACATTCC
>JBDKGG010000023.1:0-15486 GCA_039798325.1 Bacteroidota bacterium | reverse complement strand
CATCCCTTGGTGAAGGAAATCAGGAGAAAGGGATTTTACTTTGCCATCGATTTGGAAAACGAGCATGTTGTTCAGCAGGTGGTTGAAAAATGTTTGTCCAAAGGTTTGATTACCTTTTGGTTTTTATCCTGTCCTTGGTCATTCCGAATCGCCCCGCCCTTGACCATTCAGCAGCATGAGTTGGAAGAATGCGTGGGGATATTAAAATGGGCAATGGACACGAGTTGTTGAGAACATTGCAACAAATTTTCAGAATCACGATTTAACTTTGAGGCATGGAATTAAGTGGAAAATTAAAATTGGTTATGAACGAAGAAACCTTTGCCAGTGGTTTCAATAAACGTTCTTTTGTTATTGCTGTAGAAAGCAACTACCCTTACGACGTTTGCTTTGATCTTTTGAAAGACAAAGTAAGAATGATCGATGGTTTTAATACCGGCGATGAAATCAAAGTTAGTTTTGATATCAAATCCAGAGAATACAACGGAAAATGGTTCACAGGAGCTACAGCTTGGCGCGTTGAAAAAGTGGGTGCAGGAATGAGTACTTCAAGCAATTCTGGTATGTCTACCCCACCTCCTCCAGCTCCCATGAGTGCAGATCAATTGGGTCCTGCAGGCATGGAAGAAGACGATCTACCCTTTTAATTAAAGCGCTCCCATGCCAGCCAATAAATACGCACTGATTCGTTATCGGGTCATTGATCGTTGTTTGAATAACAGCGGTCGTCCCTACCCTTCTCGTGAAGCTTTGCGAGAGGCTTGTGAGGAAGCGCTGTATGGTGCTGGCGCTGGAGCCGTATCCTTGAGCACCATTGACAAAGACATCTACGCCATGAAAAACGAGAATGAATTGGGGTATTTTGCCCCAATCGCATTCAGTCGTGAACATGGTGGATATTTTTATACGGAGGAAGATTATTCGATTTCCCAATTCAATGTTGGAGAAGATGAACTCAGCTCGATTCGTTTTGCAGCGGCCATCTTGGATCAATTTCGAGATGTTCCTGTGTTAAATGCCTATGGCCATTCGATTGATAAAATTGTCAGTCGGTTGAGTATCTCAGGTCACGACGAAGAGGACTTGAATCAGTATATTCAATTTGAGCACAACACCACCAATCAAGGAGTGGATCGGTTAATCCCATTGCTCAACTGCATCAAGGAGAAGCGGAAAGTTTTCATCGATTACAAAAGTTTCCGAGAAAACAAAACCAAGAATTATGAGGTGCATCCCAAATTGCTGAAGGAATTCGATAGCCGTTGGTATTTGATTGGATTTGTTCCTGATCGCAAACTTCACTTGACCTTTGGATTAGAACGCATTGTCGATGCCATTTATACCGAACAGCGCATAGATTCTGACGTTCATTTTGATGCCATGGCTTTCTTTAAATTCAGCATTGGCATTACAGAAACCAAAGGAAATACGAAGTCTGAGAAGATCACTTTAAGAATGAAGCCAATTCCAGGAAGACTGCTCAAAACACAGCCTTTGCACAGCTCTCAAAAGGTGACGAAAGAAACAGAAGAATACATCGAATTTAAATTGGAAGTTTATCCTTCACCGGAACTGTATGCCAAGTTGCTTTCATTTGGCAACGATTTAGAAGTCACAGCTCCTGCAAAAATCAGAACGCAAATGAGGAATATTCTGATGGAAGCGATGGCCAAATACCAACAGGATTAACCATTCATTTGTTTCCACAGCTCATCTTTGAGCGCATCAATGTTCATTTGGGTTACCGCACTAATGAACATGTGGGGAATGTCTTTGGGCAATAACTCAGACATCTGAGCCATCAAAACATCATCCAACATATCACTTTTGGTGATCACCAAGAACCTTCTTTTATTGAGCAATTCAGGATTGAATTTTTTCAATTCATTCAGCAAGATGTCATATTCAGCGGCAATGTCTTTGGCATCACACGGAATCATGAACAGCAACAAGGCATTGCGTTCGATGTGTCTCAAGAAACGATGTCCCAATCCCCTTCCTTCTGCAGCTCCTTCAATGATTCCAGGAATATCCGCCATCACAAAACTTCGGTGATCGCGGTAGCGAACCATTCCCAAGTTTGGAACAATGGTAGTAAATGGATAGTCTGCGATTTCTGGTTTAGCTGCTGATACAACGCTGAGCAAGGTAGATTTACCGGCATTGGGAAAACCAACCAATCCCACATCCGCCAATACTTTCAATTCAAGAATTTTCCATTCTTCCTTACCCGGCTCCCCTGGCTGCGCATAATGAGGTGCTTGATTGGTAGACGTTTTGAAATGGTTGTTTCCTAATCCGCCGCGACCACCAGCCACCAGGATATACTCCTGCTGGTCTTCCGTAATCTCTACGTGAACTTCCCCTGTTTCGGCATCCTTGGCAATGGTACCCAATGGAACTTCCAAAATAATGTCCTCTCCTTCCGCACCCGTTTTTAATGCGCCCATTCCTCCTTGACCGGGCTCAGCTATAACATGCTTGCGGTACTTCAAATGGAGCAATGTCCAATGCTGTGCATTGCCGCGTATGATGATGTGTCCACCACGACCTCCGTCACCTCCGTCGGGACCACCCTTGGGAACAAATTTCTCACGACGAAAATGCGCCGAACCCGCTCCACCCTTTCCAGAGCGGCAACAAATTTTTACGTAGTCTACAAAGTTCTCTGATGCCATGTATTAAGCGTTCACTCTGGCTTCATCAATTGCGGAGCAAAGACGCTCAGCAATTTCTTCAATGGTTCCAATACCATTGATGCCCTTGTATTTGTTTTGTTTACGATAATGATCTGCCACTGGAGTAGTTTCTGTATTGTAAACGTTGATTCTGTTTTGAATGATCTCAGGATTGACATCATCAGCGCGACCAGAAGTTTCACCGCGCTTCAACAAACGTTGCTTCAATTCATCCTCTTCTACTTCAAGGGCAACCAAGCATGTAATGGAGGCACCTTTTCCTTGAAGGAAAGTGTCCAAAGCTTCTGCCTGGGCTTGGGTTCTTGGAAAGCCATCAAAAATAAAACCTTTCGATTCAGGATTTTTGTTCACCTCGGATTCTAGCAACGCGATGGTCAAAGAATCTGGCACCAACTCACCACGATCCATAAAGGCTTTGGCTTCTTTACCCAATTCCGTTTCGCCTTTGATATTGGCTCTGAAAATATCTCCCGTACTCAAATGTACCAAGTTGTATTTCTGAATGAGGTATTCACTTTGAGTGCCTTTTCCTGCTCCGGGAGGGCCAAACAAAATAAGATTGAGTTCCATCGTTAAATAATTGAATAGGCTTCAAAGGTAAGTCAATACCATGAAAAGACCACGCATCTTTTTTGTATGTTCGCAGTACCATGCAGTGGATTACCAACTCGCGAGCCTTGATACTCAAACAATATGTTGCGCAATTTCTTGAGCAGCATTATTTGTCATCTCCCTTAGATTGGTTGATTGACGAGCAATGCGAAGGAATCACATTGATCCAAAGCAAAAATGAATACATCACTTTTGATGACAGTTTGTTGATCGATCTGGATCGAAATTGGCTCAATCCGAATTTTGTACCCATCCCTTTGCGCAATGGAATCGCGCATCCCAATCATGCCGCATTGGTAGACGATTGGGCGACCATTTTCTATTTGCTTTCTCAATATTCGGAATGCATGCAAGAGGAAAAAGACATGCACCAGCGCATCAGTGCGGTGCATTCTTTGGTCGTTGAAAAACGATGGCATGAGCGGTGTTTGGTCAATGAGTGTGCGGAGAGAATTCTAACTTCTATTCAATCCAAAATACCATCCTTTCAATGGCATTTACCCAAGAAATCATTTCGAATAAGCCACAATGTAGATCGTCCCTATAAATACGACGGCGAGAAATGGAAAACCCATGTCAAAAGAGCTTTGGGAAGTTACCGGTTTGGGAATTCGCTCCAACGTGTCATGAAGGAATTGATGCGGTTGAGCATGTTTCCTATTCTTAAAAATAGGATTGACCCATTCAACCATTTTCAATGGATGGTTCAAGAAAATAGAAATTTTAAAAGTCTACCCGTTTTTTATTTTTGTCCTGTAACGCAACATCAGGAGTACGACCCAACCTATCATGCAGCAGAAGAGTCCATCCAAAAAATTGGGGATCATATTCAATCAGAAAATGGTGTCATCGGGTGTTTGAGCAATTACTCTTCCTCCCAATCCATGCAGGGAGTGACCGCCAATTGGAAGGCTTTTGAAGAGCTATTTGCTAGGCTGGCAACATCGCCAAGATTGAATAGACAGCATTTTCAACGTTTTCACCCTTTTAATTTTGCGGAGCAATTAACCCTTGCTGGCGTCAATGAAGACAGCAGCATTGGATACACGGATCGGACAGGCTGGCGAACGAGTTGCTCTTTGCCCTATTATTTATTTGACCTTAAAAACAAAAGAATTTCCAAAGTATTGGAAATCCCATTCTGCGCCATGGATCAGGCCATCATCACCCCGCGGTACATGAATATTGCATCACCAGAAAAGGTGATGTTGGAGATGGAAAGATGGTTGATCCAAGTGGAGCGATATGGTGGCGTTTACTGTGTGGTATGGCACAATGATACCTTCCAATATCCATTCTACAGAAATACCTATTGGAAGCTGATCAAGAAGGCTTCACAATTGGGTGAATGCCGATGAACATTCCCTACCTTTGCCACTCAAAATTGAGAATATGCCAAAAGGTAATTACAAAATTCCGACGCCCATTAATGAACCCGTAAAAGCTTATGCTCCGGGCAGCACAGAACGCCAACGTTTATTGGACACTTACAACCAAATGTACAACAGTCATTTGGAGGTACCATTGTACATTGGGTCTAGACAAATCAAGACAGAGAAAACCATTGCGATTTGTCCCCCTCATGAGCATCAAAAACAAATAGGTACGGCTTATGTCGGTGATTCCAAGCATGTTTCGGAAGCCATCGATGCAGCGCTAGCTGCCAAGAATCAATGGTCACTTTTGCCATGGGAGCATCGCGCTTCCATCTTTCTTAAAGCGGCGGATTTATTGGCCGGCCCTTATCGTGATCGAATGAATGCCGCAACCATGTTGGCGCAGAGCAAAAATGTGATGCAAGCGGAGATTGATGCTGCTTGTGAGTTGATTGATTTCTTTCGTTTCAATGTGGCCTACATGCAGCAGATATACATGGATCAGCCTGGATCGCTGCCGGGAATGTGGAATCGTTTGGAGTACCGACCATTAGAGGGTTTTGTCTTTGCCATTACCCCATTTAATTTTACGAGTATTGCAGCCAATTTACCTGCAGCAGCAGCCATGATGGGCAATGTTGTGGTTTGGAAACCAGCAGATAGTCAATTGTATAGTGCGCAAATTATCATGGAATTGTTTCATGAAGCGGGTCTTCCCGATGGAGTCATCAATATGGTGGCGGCTGATGGACCTGCTGCGGGTGAAGTTGTTTTTAAACACAAAGATTTTGCTGGGTTGCATTTCACCGGTTCTACCGCGGTATTCAAACATTTGTGGAAAGAAATTGGAAACAATCTTGATGTATACCGCACTTATCCTAGAATCGTGGGAGAAACCGGAGGAAAGGATTTTATTGTAGCGCACCCATCTGCTAATCCTGATGAAGTGGCTACTGCTATTTCAAGAGGTGCATTTGAGTTTCAAGGTCAAAAATGCAGTGCTGCCTCTAGGGCGTATATTCCTGCATCACTATGGCCAATGGTGAAAAATAAAGTTGTATCAGATGTCAATGACTTCAAGATGGGAAGTCCTGCAGATACCAGCAATTTCATCAATGCTGTGATCGACAAAAGAGCATTTGACAAAATCAAATCTTACATTGATTTTGTGAAAACACAATCAGATGCGGAGATTTTGGTAGGCGGTGAGTGCGATGATTCGACAGGATATTTTATACAACCCACTGTTGTATTAACCACCAATCCAAAATTCAAAACCCTTTGTGAGGAAATCTTTGGTCCGGTCATCACCCTATACGTCTATCCTGATGCTGAGTGGAAACAAACGTTGAAATTGGTAGATGAGACTGGCGACTATGCACTAACTGGTGCTATTTTCTCCCGGGATCGATATGCCATAAATGAAGCTTGTCAGGCATTGGAAAATGCTGCTGGTAACTTTTATATCAATGATAAGCCAACAGGAGCCGTTGTTGGTCAGCAGCCATTTGGAGGAGCAAGAGGAAGCGGTACCAATGACAAGGCTGGAAGTTATTTGAATTTGATTCGTTGGGTTAGTCCCAGAACAATCAAAGAAACTTTTGTTACCCCTAGAGATTACAAATACCCATTTTTGGGTTAATGCATCGATAAGCCACAATGGAATACCCCATCAGGATTAATAAATTTCTCAGTGAATCAGGATTTTGCTCCAGACGCAAAGCAGATGAATACATTGAGCGTGGAAAAGTGACCATCAATGGTCAAGTGCCTGAATTGGGGACAAAAATTACTGAAAATGACGAAGTGAAGGTAGATGGGAAATTGGTTTCCCATCTGCCCATTCAAAAATTGTACATCGCTTTCAATAAACCGGTGGGAATTGTGTGTACTTCAGAAAATGATGAGAACAACATCATCGATTATCTGAATTTCAAACAACGCATTTATACGATAGGTCGCCTGGATAAAGCTTCCCACGGACTTATCTTGTTGACCAATGATGGGGACATTGTCAACCCTATTTTAAGGACTTCTTACAATCACGAAAAAGAATATTGGGTTACAGTTCGTCAAACCATTCAGCCAGATTTCATTGAAAAAATGAGTACCGGTGTGGAGATTTTGGATACAGTGACCAAGCCATGCGTGGTGAAACAAAGGGGCCCCAAGTCTTTCAAAATCATTCTCACACAAGGTTTGAATCGTCAAATTCGACGCATGTGCGAGGCTTTGGGATATGAAGTGGAAAGCTTGAAGAGGGTTCGCATCATGCACATTCAATTGGATTTGCCGATTGGCAAATGGCGACATTTAACCCTTGAAGAATTGGGCGAGTTAAAGAAAGCTGCCGCTGCATTCGACAATAAGACAGGCTTGGTTCAACCCCATTGAATGTCTTCTGATAAAAAGGCATTAACCCTAGAAAACGGTTTGGATCCAAAGAATCCTCGGTAAGCTCCCAAGGGAGAAGGATGGGGGCTCTCTATGATCAAATGATGTCTTTGAGGAATCAGCGCTTTCTTGCGCTGTGCATGTTTTCCCCAGAGAATAAAAACAACAGGTTTGGACTGAGAAGCCAATCTTTGAATCACCCTATCGGTGAATTTTTCCCAATCAAAGTGATCATGGGAAAGTGGCTCATCCTGGGCTACAGTCAATGTAGTATTTAACAACAACACGCCTTGTTGGGCCCAATCGCTCAAATCTGTATTGACGCGATCAACATCCAAATCATCTTTCAGCTCTTTGAAAATGTTTCGCAAGGATGGTGGCGTTTTAATGCCATTGTTGACGGAAAAGGCCAAACCATTGGCCTCTCCTACTCCATGGTAAGGATCTTGACCAATGATCACCACCTTTACACTGTTGAAAGGTGTATATTCAAATGCGCGAAAGATTTGTTCTTTAGGTGGAAAACAAAAAGGTTGAGCATAAGCCTGCTCAACCTTCTTTTTTGTGTATTCCCATGAAGATGAACCCAAGAAATCAGCGAGCTGTACCCTCCAACTTTCTTCGATGTAATCTTCTAATTTCATCAAGAATGTGCCACAACTATTTTCTTGGTAACAAAGCTACCATTGCGGTGTTTAACGGTCAAATAATACACACCATTGGCCCACTGCGTGGTGTCAAACAATAAAGTGTTTCGGTCAGTTCTTCTTTCTTCTAACAATTTACCATTGGCATCAAAGACCAAGCATTGCTGAATGGACGCATTGTTTTTTAGTTCAACAGTGAAAGATTCGTTAATCAAAGTAGGATAAACCACAACATCCTTGAATTGCAACCATTCGTCTTCTACAGAGGCAGGATCACAAGGCAAAAGTTTGTTCACCAAAGGATAAGAGCCATTGAGATTAAGGGTGCCAGAACCTGTTGGATCCAACCACACTGAAAGTTCTTGACCATTGGCGTTAGGATTAGCAGAAGCCAACCAGTGTTTTCCAACTCGGCCATAATAGTCGGCAGCTGTTGGCGTGGTGCAGAATGATCCGCCTCCAGTCAAGGTGCCAATGATTTGGTGTTTGTCATTGAAAATGGGAGATCCAGAGGAACCTCCTTCCGTTACGCCGTGATTGGTCTCTGTGGCCATCCATACCGTTCTCCAATGTCTGTCATTGGCTTGCCAGGTACTTTTGGTGCAAGAGCTCGCTTGTGATATTTTCATGTAATCTCCTGCAGGATGGTGAATACAAACCACCTTGGCACCGTTTGCCATGGTGGGAGGTAGTGCATCAGATGCATCCCAACCAGCATAATAAACCGTCCAAGAAGATGGGATAGGATCTTGTATTTCCAACAAGGCATAATCTGATCCAGTTGCTCCACCTCCATCATTTGAATCCGCTCTTAGAAATAATCCAGTCAATTGCTGAGAAGTGGGGCCTAGGCCTGAACCACAGTTGCTGCGCATGAAATTAAATCTAGCTGAAGAGGCCAATAAATTCGCATCCGTGGACATCTCCGTACAGTGCATGGCGGTCAGAATATAATTCTTGCAATCCAATCCGGTATTGTTCACCAAAGTACCTGAACAAAGTCCACCTCCTTGAGAAGACAACAGGCTTAAACGAACCACCGCATGTTTTTCTTTTTCCCAAAGATCACCCTCTGGGCAGTTCACATCCACTTCGCAAGGATCACTGTTCACTTCGCGGCTATCTCCCATTTCCATTCTGGGATCATCCACCATTCTATAAAAATGCAATAGACCACGTAATTCCAATTTCACTTGGCCAGTAACGCCTGCTGGTTCGCGGTACTCAATTACAGCCTCGTCACCATACACTTCAGGAGTGCGATAAATGTGATGGGATTTATTTTGATTGGAGGTGAAAGGACCTTCAATCCAAGATTTGTCTTTTGCAAAAAAATACAACTCACAACCCTCTGGCATTTGATAGTAATCAAAAACCAATGACATGGCCAACGCCCCAGGACTTTTGAATGCATAAATCCAACGCTTGCTGCCATCTGTTGAATACTCCCATTTTCCTTCGTTTACCATATCCAAGGTAAGATTAACCCAAGTGGCGTTCATCGACATTTCGCCTTGCTTGTCCCATTCTTCAGCTTGCGCAATGAGTTCAGCTTGATTTAAATTGGATACGACTTCTGAGGTGATATCTTGTGCCTGTCCCTTCCCGATTCCAAATACAGCAATCCAAAATAAAATACCTGCGTAAAAATTTTTTCTCATTTTTTCAATTTTCCTGGTTTTCAGTGGCGAAAGATAATTTAGCTTCGCATTGTTTGATGATTTACCCGAAAAAAATATCGTTTGTTTTGTTAAAAGCCTTCATTGGCCCGTTTATCATTACGTTTCTGGTTTCTTTGTTCATCTTCGAATTGCAATTCATTTGGTTATATATTGATGATTTATTGGGGAAAGATTTGGAGTTCATGGTCATCCTTAAACTTTTGATTTTTGCTTCTGCCCGTATCGTCAATATGGCCTTGCCTTTGGCGGTGTTGATGTCCAGTATCATGACCATTGGTGCTTTGTCTGAACACAATGAATTAACCGCCATGAAAAGCGCGGGAATTTCATTGAATCGAATATTTCGACCGTTGATCATTTTCATTTCTATTATCGCGCTTTCTGCTTTTGTCTTTGCCAACAACATTTGGCCAGTAGCCAATTTAAAATTTCGAACTCTGCTCTTTTCCATCGTCCAACAAAAGCCGGCATTGAATTTAGAAGAAGGCACCTTTTACAATGGGATAGAAGGCATCAGTATTCGCGTCAACAAGAAGGATGCTGAAACAGGCACCCTTCATGACGTTTTGATTTATGATCACCGCGATCCGGGAAGGGGCAGCAAAAGTGTAATTCGGGCAGAAAGTGGAAACATGGAACAAACCGATGACAAGCGATGGTTGATTTTGACGCTGAACAATGGTCATACCTATGACGAGGTGGAAGAGAAAAACAAAAGAGTCAAAAAGTATCCTGCCCTTCGTTCTCAATTTAAACAGATGACCTTGCGCATTGACATCAGTTCTTTATTCTTCAACAAAGATGATGAAGAGGTATTTAAGAATGCCTATGAGATGATGACCATTTTGCAATTGGATCAGGCGTTGGATGGATTTAAAATCAAAGAAGATTCTTTGCGACAATTGTGGTTTTCCAATAACACCAAGAAATTGAGATTGGAGGAAGTTGAAAATCAAACGGGGAATAGCCAAAAGGCCAAAAGCATGATGGGACAATTGCCGGTGAGCATTCAATATCAAGCAGCCTCATTGGCCATGGATGAAACCAGAAAGGACATTGTTCAGACTCAAAGAGCCAAAATTGAATTCGAGGAAAACAGGCGTTTGGAAAACAGGCACCGCATTGAGTGGCACCGAAAGTTTTTCTTGGCCATTTCTTGTTGGGTGCTCTTTTTTATTGGGGCACCCCTTGGCGCGATATTGAGAAAAGGGGGCTTGGGATTACCATCGGTTATTGCCTTGCTGCTCTTTATTGTATTCGAGGTATTGACCATCGCGGGGGAAAAAATGACCAAGGCGTTCATCGTTGAACCTTGGTTGGGCATTTGGTTATCGACCATTGTCATGGCACCCGTATGTTTTGTATTAATGCACAACGCCAATCGGGAAAAGAAATGGAGTTTGCCACAAATTAAAATGCCAAAATCATGGCGCTTCTCCTTGAAAAGTAAGGCATGAAAATTCTACAACTTTGTCATAAACCTCCCCTGCCGGCCAAAGATGGTGGATGCATTGCAATGGACAATCTTACCCAAGGCTTATTGGATTTGGGTCACAAAGTAAAAGTCCTCACCATTTACACGCACAAGCATGATTTGAACTTGGATGCGCTTCCGGAGGAATACATTCAGCAAACCGATATTGAAGGTGTGTTTGTCGATACCCGCATCAACTTGGTGGATGCGTTTACCGCTTACATGACCAATGATAGCTATCACGTCAATCGTTTCTTCAGCCCCGATATGGACATCAAAATAGATAGACTATTGAGGAAACATCAATTTGATATCATTCATTTGGAAAGTCTTTTCATGACCCCCTATTTGGGCACCATCAAAAGACGAAGCAAAGCCCCGGTGGTTCTCAGAGCGCACAACATTGAATACACCATTTGGGAAAAAATTGCGATAGGCACAAAAAATCCCATCAAGAAAGCATACATCAATTTTCTAGCCCGTCAATTGAAAGAGTTCGAATTGAACATGTTCAATTTTGTCGATGGCATAGCCACGATTTCAGAATCAGATAAAATTAGAATGCTCCAGCTTGGGGTGAGAAAACCCATCAGAACCATCTCATTTGGAATTGATTTGGAAAAATATCACCCACAACCCATTCCAAAAGAAATTAGTCTTTTTCATTTGGGCGCGATGGATTGGGAGCCCAACATTGAAGGATTAAGTTGGTTTATCGAAGAGATTTGGCCGCACATTCACGCGCATTTTCCACAGTTGCATTTGAATTTGGCCGGTAGAAACATGCCCGATAAGTTTTTACAAATGGACGTACCTGGAGTCAACATCATCGGAGAGGTCCATGATGCACATGGCTTTATGGCCGAGCATTCCATTATGGTCGTTCCATTGTTAAGTGGTGGTGGCATTCGGGTAAAAATCATTGAAGGCATGGCACTGGGAAAGGCCATTGTCTCGTCCACCATTGGAGCCATTGGCATTGAAGACCATCATTCTGGGGCACTCCGTATCGCTGACTCAGTGCAAGAGTGGATTGATGCACTTGAACCCCTTGTAGGACAAAAAGAGGAAATCTTGAAGATGGGCGACCAAGCTCGACAATTTGCGGAAACCCATTTTGACAACGTTCAAATTACCAAATCCCTGATTCAATTTTACCGCGATATCCAAAAGAAATGAAACTTTTGATGACCCTGAGCCGCATTCCTTATCCCCTTGAAAAAGGAGATAAATTACGTGCTTATCATCAGATCAAATCATTTTTAGCTGAGGGCATTTCACTTACTGTAGTTTGTTTTCATTTTGAAAAAGCACAGCCAGAGCATATTGAACATCTGCAATCTTTGGGGGGGCAATGGCATTTTATTGCACTGGATTGGTGGCGGGTTCCTTTTCAGTTGATTCGCACCATTTGGACTCCCCTTCCTCTGCAAGTCATCTTATTTTACAACCTAAAAGCCCATCAACAATTCATGTTGATTGTAAAAGAATTTCAGCCTGATCACCTTTATGCGCAATTGATTCGGACCGCCGAATACGTGAAAGAGGAAACTCTTTTTGATAAAACCTTGGACTACATGGATGCATTTAGCGCTGGACTGCAACGAAGAGCCGCCAATGCACCTTGGTATCAGCGCTGGCTGTTTCAATGGGAAGCCCAACGTGTCAAACAATATGAGCATGGCGTGTATCATTATTTTGACCACCACACCATCATCTCGCAGAACGATGCGGATAGCACAGAGATCGGTCATCCCATTACGATTGTATCCAATGGGATTGATTCTTCATTTCTTCAAAATGAAATGGGGAAATCCTCACTTCAAGCTGTTGTATTTACGGGCAACATGAGTTATCCCCCCAATGTCGAGGCAGCCATCCGTTTGGGAAGTAAGATTATGCCATTGGTTTGGAAACAAAACCCAAACATATCATTGATCATTGCTGGTGCAGAGCCCCATCGAGCGTTGCGTTCCCAATTGAAAGATGAGAGAATTGAAATTACGGGGTGGTTACCGGACATCAAATCAGCTTACCGCCGAGGCGGTGTCTTTGTTGCCCCCATGACGCTGGGGAGTGGAATGCAGAACAAAATCATTGAAGCGCTGGCCATGGGCCTCCCCGTCATTTGCTCTTCATTGGTATCCAAAGCGTTTCATCAGGAAGTGCAATCTTTGCTCGATATACAGGAATCGGATGAATCGTTTTCTCAATCTATCCTTCAACACTTGAGCCGTTCAAAAGGTTTTGATGCGATGAACGCCAAACAAATTATTCAAAAACATTTTTCATGGTCAGAAACCTCTCAGCAATTGTTGCAACTTATGCAACGTTGATTTTATCTGTATCGCTTTCTTGGGGTCAACAAAATAGCTCGTTGCATTGGACCATCGGTCATATCGGGATGCGGGATGCTAAGATTTTTGTTTTATTAGATAACTTGAGCGAAAGCAAAAAAAGCATATCCTTAGAAAATGGACAATCTTTGATGATGCATTTGTATGAGGGCAATGTTTTTATCTCATCCCACTCATTGACGTTGGACCTAAAATATGCCTATTCCAACACTTTACGTCTTCATTCATTGAAACCCAACACCCAGTATTGGGTCAAAGTAAAAAATGAATCGGCGTTAGCGGATGACTCCATCAGCTTTACCACGCAACCGTTGTGGCAATGGCGCAGTGACCCACCAGAACTCAATATTGCATTTGGATCATGCGCTTACTTGAACGACCCCGACTACGATCGTCCTGGAAAATCATACGGTGGCTCAGAAGTCATTTTTAATAGCATCGCCAATCAGCATCCAGATGCCATGATTTGGCTTGGGGACAATGTTTATTTTAGAGAAGGTGATTGGGACAGCGAGGAAGGAATGATCATGCGTTACAAACAATCCAGAACCCATCCCCGTTTGGACAGCCTTTTCAGGTCTGTGCCCAGTTATGCCATTTGGGATGACCATGATTTTGGACCCAATGACAGCAATGGTAGTTTTGTACTAAAAGACAAGAGCCTTTCGACCTTTCAACACTTCTGGCCCAATCCCACGCCGAGTATTCCTGACTTCAACGGTAACGCATCCATGGTCACCATTGGTGATGTCGACTTCTTTCTAATGGACAATCGTTACAATAGAACCGCACAAAATCTAAACACCACACCCAATCTTTCTGTAGATCACGGCGCCAGTATTTTGGGACATGATCAAATTCAATGGCTGATCAATGCGTTAATGACATCAAAAGCCAGCTTCAAAGTCATTTGTTTGGGTGGTCAGTTTCTCAATTCAGAAATGGTTTATGAGAATTACGCCAATTACGCCCGTGAAAAAACCTACATCTTGGATATGATGCAGGCCAATCATATCAACAACGTGGTATTTCTGACAGGCGATCGTCACTGTGGTGAGATCAGCCAATGGACCAATGGTGATTTCAAGATATATGACTGCACCTCCTCTCCCCTCACCTCTGGGGCGTCTGATATGAGCAAAGAGAACAATCGCAATCGAATAGAGGGAACCATTGTCGCGCAGCGTCACTTTGCCATACTGAAAGTGAAAGGAAAGAAAAAAGAACGCCAACTGTCAGTGGCTTATTTTGATAACAGTGGGAAATTAATCTTTGAAAAAAATCTTCCTTTTGATGTTGCCAAGTAAGTTTTCTTCAATGATTTTGTTGTTCTCCCTCATGATGGTTTCATGGGGTTGTCATCAAAACGCCGCATTTGAGCATACCCATGATTTTGGGAAAGAAATGATGTGGTCACAGCCGTTGTCATGGAAATGGAACGTCCAAAAGAACGATAAGCCCTACCGCATCACCATGGATATTCAATGTGGCGTGCACTACCCTTTTGAAAATCTCCCGTTGGAGTGGATTGAAATTGGCCCTGATGGACAGCGCACTTCACATGAATTAGAAATCACCATTCGCAATCCTGACGGGACATTCAATGGTGACAAGGCCTTGGACTATTTGAATTTTGATGTGGTCTTAGATGACAACCACCTGTTTCCCGCTTTTGGCGAATACACCTATGAGCTGAAACAAAAAACGGGCCTGGAATCAGCCCCGTTTATGATCAACATTGAGATTGAAGCCCAAGAAATAGAAAGTTATTGATTGCTTTCTCTCTTGGCTTTTTGCATTTCGTTTTCTTCAGGTCCACGATTCTTTTTTTCCTTGTACAAATCAAAACGATTGGGAACCATTCTTGCTGGCCAGTAATTGTTGTTCAATTCCACATCAGCGGTCTCTAAATTGGGATCCAATGTTATGTCAATGGCTGGTTGATCCAAAACAAACACCTTGGTAACGGTGGGTTCAGACATTTTCCAAATCTCCGCAGGAATGCGGAACTCCTTCTTGGTTCCATCCTTTTGAGTGAATTGAAAAATCAAAGGCATGATTAAGCCGCCCACATTCTCAACTGTAATTTGATAATAATAACGATGGCCATCGATGAGCTCTTTTTCCTCTTTGGTTAAAGACTTGGTGAACTCTTCATATTGTTTCAAATCGGTCTTGGTCACTTTATGCGGATCAAAAGAATAATAAAAATCCCGGGCTGCAGGATCCACTTCTACAAACGTCA
>JBDKGG010000022.1:0-18948 GCA_039798325.1 Bacteroidota bacterium | reverse complement strand
AAGACGGGGCATCTGGCCACCCGTTGGCGAAATGTCAGAGGATGAATTGTACATCTCCATCAAGTTCTTCCAATTTCCATTGGCATCGATGGTCCGCGTGGCATAATGCCCACCCATTTGTCGTCCTCCACTAGCAGGCTCATGTGCTACATCCGTGTGTGCATACAAAGCCGCAAAATATTGGCGAACACTCAGCTCGCCAATTGCCATCATAAAGGTTTGATCTCTGTAATATCCCGAACGCCAATCGCCTTTTTTGAAAGCACGCGCCATGGCAATTTGTGCCACTTCCTTACCGTCTCCAAAAATTCCGAATTTGGCTTTTCCAGTCAGCACTTCTTTTCGCCCCAATAGAGAGGCTTCTCTGCTCACCCAAGCTAAACGATAGTCATGCAGCAGAATTTGCTGTGCACTCAACCCCGTTTGATGTATTGACAAAACAAAATTTGACATGACGCAAAGATAACTTATCCCCTTGCAATCATGTCAAATTTTCATCGATTCCAATTAATGACCTTTGGCGGCCAAATAACGCTCTGCATCCAATGCTGCCATGCAACCTGTACCTGCCGCTGTAATGGCCTGGCGATAAGTCTTATCAGCCGCGTCTCCAGCAACAAAAACCCCTTCGATATTGGTCTTTGCGGTACCGGGAACATTTAAGATATAACCCACTTCGTCTGTGTTAATCCATGGTTTGAACACATCCGTATTGGGCTTGTGTCCAATGGCCACAAAGAAACCCGTCGCGGCTACTTCTCTTTTCTCTGTTCCATTGATCACAAAGCGCGCTCCGGTAACACCATCTGTTCCCAAAACTTCCTCTGTTACCGCGTTCCAAATCACTTCAATGTTCGGCGTATTCATGACACGATGCTGCATGGCTTTGCTCGCACGCATTTTATCACTTCTCACAATCATGTATACTTTCTTGCACAATTTGGCCAAATAAGTAGCTTCCTCTGCAGCTGTATCTCCAGCACCCACAATCACAACATCTTGGTTTCTGTAGAAAAATCCATCACACACTGCGCAGGCACTCACACCACCACCGATATCGCGCAAACGCAATTCACTTTCCAACCCCAACCACTTGGCTGATGCCCCGGTTGCGATGATGACGGAATCTGCACTCACAACGTGTTTGCCATTATCAAATTCTACAATGTGTTTTGGTCCTGAAAAATCTACTTTGGTGGCCCATCCAGAGCGAATGTCCGTGCCAAAACGCTGCGCTTGATTTTTCAAATCTTCCATCATCTCAGGACCTTTGATACCATTGGGATAGCCAGGAAAATTGTCTACCTCTGTGGTATCCATCAATTGACCGCCAGGTTGATTTCCCATGTACATCACGGGTTTCAAATCCGCACGTGCAGCATAGATGGCTGCGGTATATCCAGCAGGACCACTTCCGATGATCAAGCAATGTAGGTGTTCTTTTGGTTCCATATCTTCTTTAAAATTTTGACAAATATAATCGGGATAAGGATAGTAAACAGTAAACAGTAATCAGTAGACAGTTCAAGGCAGATAGTGGACAGTAATCAGGAGTCGGCACACAAAACTCATTACTCGTTACTCGTTACTCGATACTCATTACTCACCACTCCATACTGCTTCTGCAAAAAAGCATTCCACAACACATCCTCTGGTAAAGGAGCGATGATTTCCATCCAGTGTTTCTGAGTGGGATGATTGAAACCTATTTTTCTCGCGTGCAAATGAATGCTCGCATTTTCGTTGGTTCGCTTGGATCCATATTTCACATCCCCCTTGATGGGACAACCCAAGAAAGCCATGGTGGCTCTAATTTGATGATGCCTTCCTGTTTTGGGATACACCTCGACAAAAGTGTAATATTCACTTTCGCCCATGACCTGATAGGACAGCTCGGATTCCTTCCTATCCTTACCGTTGTCTTTAAAAGCAAAAGTTTTGTTTTGCCGTTCATCCTTCCACAGATAATTCACCACCGTGCCTTTGGGTTGATCAAACTGACCTTTCACCACCGCCCAATAGGTCTTTTTCACTTCGCGGTCTTTGAAGGCTACGGTTAATCTTGATAACGCTTTGGAGGTTTTTGCATAAACTACCGCACCACTCACGGGGCGATCAATGCGGTGGACGGTTCCCAAAAAAACCTCACCGGGCTTGTTGTATTTCTTTTTGATGTACTCTTTGACAATATCAGAAAGCACCACATCCCCTGTTCGATCCGCCTGCACAATATCACTGCTCCTTTTGTTGACCACAATGACATGATTGTCCTCGAACAAGACTTGAAGATTTTCAACATTGGTAGAAATGATGGGCGCTATAGGCACTTGCGACCAATCTTTTTTAGGAGCGGCCATGTTTTAGTACTGTTCTTTGTCGTTGGGGAAATCTTTGGACTTGACATCTGCGATGTATTGCTTTACCGCGCCATTCATGATCTCTCCCATTTGCGCATATCTTCTTAAAAAACGTGGACTGAAATTCTGGGTCAATCCCAACATATCATGCACAACCAAGACTTGGCCATCCACATCTGAACCTGCGCCAATGCCAATAATAGGAATCTCCACTGACTCCGCCACCTCTTTGGCCAACTTGGCGGGTATCTTTTCCAATACGATGGCAAACACACCTGCTGCTTCTAACAATTTGGCATCGTGCTTCAATCTTTCCGCCTCCATTTCTTCCTTTGCGCGAACTTGGTAGGTTCCAAATTTGTAAATGCTCTGAGGGGTTAAACCCAAATGACCCATAACCGGAATTCCTGCTGTGAGAATTCGTTTAATGCTCTCTTCTACTTCTGCACCCCCTTCAATTTTCACCGCATGTCCGCCGGTTTCTTTCATGATCTTGATGGCTGAATTCAAGGCCTCTTTGGAATTGCCTTGATAAGAACCAAATGGCATGTCCACCACAACCAGGGAGCGCTGACATGCCCGAACCACTGAAGCAGCGTGGTAAATCATTTGATCCAAAGTGATGGGCAGCGTGGTCTCATGACCCGCCATTACATTGGATGCACTATCTCCCACCAAAATAACATCTATCCCCGCGGCATCAATGATGCTGGCCATGGTAAAATCATAAGCAGTAAGCATGCTTATTTTTTCCCCACGCACCTTCATCTCATGCAAAGTATGGGTGGTAATGCGTCTAACTTCCTTATTCACTGACATGTTGCAAAGGTCGTAAATACCAACCAAATGCAAAACATTGTTCGCTATTGAATGTCAATAAATCTTGATTTGTTTTCAGAAAGCGGTTCATTTATTCATTTTCTTGCCGTCAAATTAGAAGAATTATGTCGGCAAAATTTGAAATTGTTGGAGGGCACAAATTACAGGGAGAAGTAATCCCGCAAGGAGCCAAAAATGAGGCTTTGCAAATCCTTTGTGCAGTATTGCTCACCCCCGAGCGTGTAGAAATTTCCAATATCCCGGAGATCATCGACGTTTTAAAATTGATCGACTTGCTGCAAGACGTTGGCGTGAAAGTGGAAAAGCTTGGAAAGGGTCATTATGCTTTTGAGGCGGCCAATATCGATTTGAACTATTTAACAACCGCTGAATACAAAACCAAAGCGGCCAAATTGAGAGGATCCATCATGATGGTAGGTCCCATGTTGGGTCGTTATGGCGTTGGCTACATACCCAAGCCGGGGGGAGATAAAATTGGCAGAAGAAGATTGGACACCCACTTCCAAGGTTTCATTCATCTTGGTGCAAAATTCAACTACGATGCCAACGACCATTTTTACAGTGTAGAAGCCAAGGAGCTAAAAGGAACCTATATGCTTTTGGACGAGGCTTCGGTTACTGGAACAGCAAACATAGTGATGGCCGCGGCGCTTGCCCAAGGCACCACCACCATCTACAATGCCGCTTGCGAACCTTATTTGCAACAGCTTTGCAAAATGATCAATTCCATGGGAGGAAAAATTGAAGGCATTGGTTCCAACCTTTTGATCATTGAAGGGGTAGAAAGTTTGAAAGGATGCACGCACCGTTGCTTGCCGGATATGATTGAAATTGGGTCCTTCATTGGAATGGCGGCCATGACCCAAGGGGACATCACCATCAAAAATGTTGGATACCCTCATTTGGGTATCATCCCAGAAATTTTCAGAAGAATGGGCATTCAAATGGAATTGATCAATGGAGACGATTTGCACATTCCCGCCCAAGAACATTACGAGATTGAAAGCTTCATCGATGGATCCATCATGACCATCTCTGATGCACCATGGCCTGGTTTTACTCCAGACTTAATCTCCATTGCCTTGGTCACAGCTACCCAAGCCAGAGGATCGGTGTTGATTCATCAGAAAATGTTTGAAAGCCGCTTGTTCTTCGTGGACAAGTTGATTGATATGGGGGCTCAAATTATTTTGTGCGATCCGCACCGCGCCACTGTAATCGGCTTAGATAGAAAATCAACGCTGAAGGGTGTGACCATGTCATCACCGGACATCAGAGCTGGAGTAGCGCTATTGATCGCAGCACTTGGTGCCAAAGGAAAAAGTGTTATCCAAAACATTGAGCAAATTGACCGCGGTTACCAAGACATTGAAAGCAGACTTGCCGCATTGGGCGCTGAAATTAGAAGAATTGACTAGTTAAAATGATTTTGGCATTGTCTTTGGCATCGCGAAAAACATTATATTTGAAAAGAATCTATATCATGAAAAAATTCCTTTTTGTATTCAGTATAGCGGCTGTTGGCCTAGCGGCTTTGTCGTTCAAGTCAGCGGTGAACCAACCACAAACAGTGGTTAAAACCAACAAAATCGGCACCAACATCGGAGACCAAGCTCCCGAAATTGAGATGGCTGGAATGGATGGAAAGAAAATCAAACTTTCCTCCTTGCGTGGCAAAATGGTGTTGATTGATTTTTGGGCATCTTGGTGCGGACCATGTCGCAGAGAAAATCCAAATGTTGTCGCAGCATACAACAAATACAACAAGGCTTCTTTCAAATCAGCCAAAGGTTTTGAAGTCTTTTCAGTAAGTTTTGACAAAGGCATGGAGCCATGGAAGCAGGCCGTTGAAAAAGACGGACTTTTGTGGAAAAACCATGTGAGCGATTTAAAAGGTTGGGACAATGCAGCAGGACAATTGTATGGCGTGAGCAGCATACCCATGAGTTACTTGATTGATGAAAATGGCATCATCGTCGGAAAGAATTTGCGCGGCATGGAATTGCACATGAAACTCGATGAGTTTGTGGCCAAGTTCTAACACTGACTAAAATCTAGAAATCCCGACAAATCGTCGGGATTTTTTTTGTCCTTACCTTTGCATCCTGTGACACTTTGTCGCCATTTGAACTGTGGTAACAATTTTGCTCAGCGTGAAAAAAATTAGCTTCTTATGAATACAGAAAATACCAACCATTCAGAACCATTGGAAAACGAGAACATCCCTGCTTCCGAAGCAGCCAATCCCACCAATGAATCCATGGAATCCAACCAAGAAGAAAACCAATCGGAAGAAACCAACGGAGAAAGCCAAGAACAGGAGCAAGCCGGACAAGAGGATTGGAAAAACAAATACTATTATTTGGCTGCTGATTTTGACAATTTCAGAAGAAACCAAGCCAAGGAGAGAAGGGAATTATTGGCCACTGCGGCCCAAGGTGTCATCAAAGATTTGTTGCCCATTCTAGACAACTTTGAAAGAGCCATTAAAGCCAACGAAAATTTAGAAGACATCGCAGCCATCAAAGAAGGATTTAATTTAATCCACTTGGGATTAAAAAACGGATTAGAAAAACACGGATTAAAAGCCATTGAAAGCAATGGGGAAATCTTCAATAGCGACATGCATGAAGCCATTGCGCAGATTCCTGCTCCTTCAGAAGACCTGAAAGGAAAAGTTTTGGATACCGTTGAAAAAGGATACAGTTTGAATGATAAAGTAATTCGCTACGCCAAAGTAGCAGTAGGTTCATAAGCCATGGCAAAGAGAGATTATTACGAGGTATTGGGCGTTTCTAGAGGTGCTAGTGAAGCAGAAATCAAGAAAGCCTACCGTCAATTGGCCATCAAATATCATCCGGATAAAAATCCAGATGATGCCAGTGCTGAAGACAAATTCAAGGAGGCTGCAGAGGCTTATGAGATATTGAGTGATCCAGAGAAGAAAGCGCGCTACGATCAATTTGGTCACGCCGGAATGGGCGGAGGCTTTGGTGGTGGTGGCGGAGGCAGCATGAACATGGATGACATCTTCTCCAACTTTGGGGACATCTTTGGTCAGGCATTCGGTGGAGGACGCAGTGGAGGGGGAAGCCGCAGGGTCAAAGGAAGCAACTTGCGCATCAAAGTCAAATTGAATTTAGAGGAGATCGCCTTTGGTGTCACCAAGAAGGTGAAAGTATTTAAAATGGTAAACGCTGAGGGCGTCAGCTATGACACTTGTGGTACCTGCAAAGGAAGTGGACAGATACGCAGGGTGCAGCAAACCATCTTGGGGGCGATGCAAACAGCCACCACTTGTCATGTATGCAATGGAACCGGTAAATCCATTAAGACCAAACCAAAAGATGCGGATGCCAATGGACAAAAGAGAGAGGAGGAATTGATTGAGATCAATATCCCAGCGGGAGTTGGAGAGGGGATGACACTGAATGTATCCGGCAAAGGAAATGCAGGACCCTTTGGTGGAGTTCCTGGAGACTTGTTGGTTCAGATTGAAGAAGAAGAACACACTTTATTGAAGCGAGATGGAATCAATTTATACCATGATTTGTACATCAACTTTGCAGATGCGGCATTGGGCGCATCGGTGGAAGTTCCGCTGGTAAAAGGCAAGGCGCAGATCAAGATAGATGCTGGAACGCAAAGCGGAAAAATTCTGAGACTGAAAGGCAAAGGATTGCCCGAAGTGAATGGCTATGGACAAGGAGACTTGTTGATTAACATCAATGTTTGGACGCCGCAAAAGTTGAACTCTGAAGAAAAAGAAATGCTAGAAAAATGGAGAAGCGCAGAGCATTTTCAACCTGCCCCAGGAAGCAAAGACAAGTCATTCTTTCACCGGGTGAGGGAGATGTTTTCTTAAGCTTTTTCTATTTTACTCGAAATAAAAAAGCGCCCGATTGGGCGCTTTCTCTTTTTATATCGTTGTCTTTTTATACAAAAATCAAAACAGGTTGCTCCAAGAACGATTTGATGGTGTTCAAGAAAGCTGCTCCGCTGGCGCCATCTACCACGCGGTGATCGCAACTCAAGGTTACTTTCATCACATTGCCTGGCACCACTGCTCCATTCTTGACAACAGGAACTTGCTTGATTCCACCTACCGCCAGGATGCACGCATCAGGTGGGTTGATGATGGCCGTAAATTCTTCAATTCCAAACATTCCTAGATTAGAAATGGTAAAGGTGTTGCCTTCCCAATCTTGGGGTTGCAATTTCTTGGTCTTTGCTTTTTCAGCAAATACTTTAACCTCTGCTCCTATCTGAGCAAATGACTTGGTGTTGGCATGTCTTACAACTGGAACCAACAATCCATCTTCCACTGCAACAGCAACTCCGATATGAACGTGGTCGTTGTAACGAATACGATCACCCAACCAAGATGAATTGATGACTGGATGTTTTTTCAATGCCATCGCGCAAGCTTTTACAACCATGTCATTGAAAGAAACTTTCATTCCTTGATCATTGATGGCCTTGCGTGCAGAGATGGCATTATCCATGTCAATGTCCATGGTCAAATAGAAGTGAGGTGCACTGAATTTGCTCTCCGCCAAACGACGGGCAATTACCTTTCTCATTTGAGAAACTTCCACTTCATAGAAACTCTCTACTGCTGATGCTGAACCTTGAGATGAGCCCGCCATGAAAGCATCTATGTCGCGCTTAACGATTCTACCACCATCACCAGAACCTGGGATATAATTCAATGGCAATCCTTTTTCTTCCGCCAATTTTTTGGCCAAAGGAGAAGCCTTGGTTCTTCCATTGCTCACGGGCACTGGAGCTGCTGCTGCTTGAACCGCAACAGGAGCTGGTGTTGGCGCAACAACTGGTTTTGGTGCGGGAGCTGCAACAACAGGAGCTGCTTTTGGGGCCTCAGCTACTGGTGCTGAAGCGGCAGGAGCTGAGGCTTCCGCTTCAAGCAAAGCACTTACATCTTCACCTTCTTTACCCAATATGGCCAAGATGGAATCTACTGGAGCGCGCTTGCCCTTTTCAACGCCGATGTGCAACAACACACCATCTTGGAAAGATTCGAACTCCATGGTGGCTTTGTCGGTTTCAATCTCCGCCAACAAATCACCCGTCTTTACTTTATCACCTATCTTTTTGTGCCAAGCTGCTACCACCCCTTCGGTCATGGTATCACTCAACTTGGGCATTCTAACTATTTCTGCCATCTTCGATCAATATTAATCTTTAACGTATGGATAAGGATCTGAATAAACATCCTCGTAAATTTCGTGTGCTTCTGGAAGCGCTGACTCCTCAGCAAACTTAACAGACTCTTCCACCACAGCTTTAATCTCTTCTTCCACCTTGTCCAATTCTGCTTGTGTCATCCAATTGTTTTCTAGGATAACCCGCGCAACATATTCCAAAGGATCTTGATTTTGGTATTCAGCTACTTCTTCTTTGGTTCTGTATTTCTGAGGGTCGGACATGCTGTGCCCTTTGTATCGGTAAGTTTGGATATCCAATAAAGTTGGACCATCTCCACGGCGTGCGCGATCTGCGGCACGCTTGATGGCATCAGCCACAGCTTCAGGACGCATACCATCTACTGACTCACTGGGCATTTCGAAAGATGCTCCCAACTTGCTCAAATCGGTAACGTTAGAAGTACGCTCGATGGAAGTACCCATGGCGTATTGGTTGTTCTCAATAATAAAAATCACTGGAATTTTCCAAGTCATGGCCATGTTGAACGTCTCGAACAAAGCTCCTTGACGGGCGGCTCCATCGCCAAAGAAAGTCAACGTAACATTGTCCTCTCCACGGTACATGTCTGCAAAAGCGATACCTGCTCCCATCGGGATTTGAGCACCCACGATTCCATGTCCTCCGAAAAGATTTCTTTCTTTATCGAACATGTGCATGGAACCACCTTTTCCTTTGGACAATCCTGTTACTTTTCCATACAACTCCGCCATCACCTTGTTGGGGTCTGAACCCATCACCAAAGGATGCGCGTGATCACGGTATGCAGTAATGACTTTATCAGTAGGGCGAATGGCTGACATCATTCCTGAAAGTATCGCCTCTTGACCAATATACAAGTGACAAAATCCACCAAACTTTTGCTGAATGTACAAGTGTCCGCATTTCTCTTCAAAGCGGCGCATCAACATCATCTCGCGATGCCATTTGATGTAGTCCTCTTTACCGTATCCTGTAGCAGTTGCTTTGGATTCTTTTTTCTTTGTTGCAGTAGCCATCTAATCAAATTTTAAGCTGAACGCAAATATAAAAGGAAACGCCCCTTCACAGGGGCATTTTTTTAATAAGTGTAAAAATCACACTAAGTACTAGTGAGAGAACTGATCAAAGGGAGCCAAAAAGCGTTGATCATTCTCAAAGAAATGCCTCAAATCATCAATCTGATAGCGCAACATCGCAATTCTTTCGATACCCATTCCGAAGGCAAAGCCGCTGTAAATTTCTGGATCGATACCACTTGCGGAAAGAACGTTGGGATCGACCATTCCACAACCCATAATTTCCAACCAACCGGTCCCTTTGGTGATGCGGTAATCGGCTTCTGATTCCAATCCCCAATAGACATCCAGCTCAGCGCTGGGCTCGGTAAATGGGAAATAAGAAGGGCGCAAACGAATTTTTGCCTTTCCAAAAAAAGACTGCACAAAGTACAACAAGGTCGCTTTCATGTCAGCGAAGGAAACATTCTTATCGATGTACAATCCTTCAATCTGATGAAACTGACAATGGGCTCTAGCGCTGATGGCTTCATTTCTGAAAACCCTTCCTGGCATGATGATGCGAAATGGTGGCTGCCTTTTTTCCATCTCACGCACTTGGACACTTGACGTATGTGTGCGCAGCAACCAATCGGGATTGGTTTGCACAAAAAAGGTATCCTGCATGTCGCGCGCGGGATGTTCTGGTGGAAAATTCAAACCACTGAACACATGCCAGTCATCTTCAATTTCAGGACCTTCAGCAACCGTAAAACCCACCTTTTCAAAAATGGAAACGATCTCGTTTTGAACCAAACTCAAGGGATGTCTTTTGCCACGACCAGGAAGACCACTGGGAATTGAAAAATCCCAATTGGGATTGATCACATCCGCCGTCGGGGCCGCGCTTTGTGCGCTTTCCCACTTTTCCTGTGCCGCCATTTTCAGCACGTTCAATTCCTTACCCAAGGCTTTCTTTTGCTCATTGGGCACTTGCTTGAAAGCTTCAAAAAGATCATTCAAAACCCCTTTCCTTCCGAGATACTGAATGCGGAATTGCTCCGCTTGTTCAGGAGAGGAAATAACGGTGTTTTGAATTTCCTTAAGTAAACTTTGAATTTGTTCTTGCATACAACTTATGGAAGAATTTCCATTTTCATGGTAATGTCCGTAACTGGTCGATCACCAGGTTTTGTTGGTTGTGCCAAAATTTTATCCAACACATCCAAGCCTTCTACCACCTCACCAAAGACGGTGTAATCCATGTCCAACATAGCGGTTCCACCAATGGTTTTATAGATTTGACGTTGTGCATCCGTGTACTTAAAACCAGGAACTTTCATGGCTGCTCTGGATTCAAATTGATTGATCTGATTGTCATTCAATTGCTGACCTTGAACAATATAAAATTGGCTACCACTTGACGCTTTTTTGGGATTGACTTGATCACCTTGACGGGCTGCTGCTAAGGCTCCCTTCTTGTGAATGAAATTGGGGTTGAATTCTGCAGGAACCGTATAACCAGGGCCGCCCATTCCCAAAGCTTTGGATGGAGCAGCACCGCGGGATTCTGGATCACCACCTTGTGCCATGAAACCTTTGATGCAACGGTGAAAAAGAAGATCATTGTAAAAACCTTCTTTCACCAATTTAACAAAATTGTCTCTGTGTTGGGGCGTTTCATTGTACAATTCTACCACCATGACGCCTTGAGAGGTGGTTACTTTAACACGTGTATTCATCGTTTTTTGGGTTTCGGGTTGGGGAGCTGGTTTTGCTTCTTCTTGTGGGACCTCAGGTGCAGCAGTCACTGACTCAGAAGAGTTCTTTGGGCTATTGCAGGCTAGGTTCAAGACGGCCCAAGATAGGGCTATGCCACAAGAGAAAGGAAATTTTAGGCTTTTCAACATTTTTTTTGTTTCTTTGTTTTTTGCAAACTTACGGATTTGCGAAAATTATTTTTAACCCAATGAAAAAATTTAGTTTAAACTACACTTTACTCTTTTTTGTAACAGCAGGTTTAATGACAATCGTCGCTGGAGCATGTAAGCGTTATAAGATAGAACCTACAAAGGCATTGATTAGAGTGATTGACGCTGATGGTCAGCCCGTTCAATTTTCAAAAGTTAGAATTTATGCATTGCCTTCTGAATTTCCGCCACCCTCAAATGCAGTGCGCTTTGACACATGTGGTGTGACGAGTTCGGATGGATCTGTTGAATTTGATTTCACGCAATACTATCAAGCTGGACAAGCTGGTTTTGCCGTATTGGATATTACCGCGTGCAAGAGTGGATTTGTTGGTGAAGGGATAATTAAGATTACGGAAGAAGAGAACAATGAGGAGACGGTGACCATTTTGGCAGGTCCTTGCACAATTCCTTCAGATTGCGAATAAATTTGATTATTTTCGCGCCCACAAAAAACTAATCGGGATGTAGCTCAGTTGGTAGAGTACACGTCTGGGGGGCGTGTGGTCGCAGGTTCAAGTCCTGTCATCCCGACAAAAAATTTGAAAACCTTCTTCGGAAGGTTTTTTTGTGTCCGATGGTTATTTTTTGACTAGATTTGTCAAATTATGCCAACCTTGGCTCACCATCTCAGAAATGCCCGCAAATCTGCACGCCTTACTTTGCAAAAAGTTTCGCAAGAATTGGGGGTTGACGTCGCGATACTCAGTAAAATTGAACGTGGCTTGAGGCCGGTGTCTCAAGAACTGCTCAAATCGCTTTGTCATTTATACCAAGTCGACTACCAGCATCTTGTCAAAGTAAAATCGGCCGAACAGATTTTGCAGATTCTAAATTATTCGGAAGACTCATTGGAAATTCTAAAATTAGCTGAGCAAGAGGTGACCTATCAGACAAGCCAAAAAAAAACTGAACCTTAAAATTGAAATTGCCTTTTTAGAGTACATGGAGCTCATTTTTAAAAAGTCCAAACCTCAAACAGCATTCAATAAATAAATCAAAAACCACCTACACTATGACTAAAATAAAACTCTTTGAAAGCAAACAGGTTCGATCAGAATGGAATGAAATAGAACAACAGTGGTTTTTTTCCATTCAAGATGTGGTTCAAGCTTTAACAGACAGTTTGGACGTTAAACAATATATCAAGCGAATGTTGAGTAGAGATGCCTCACTAAAATCCAACTGGGGTACAATTTGTACCCTAGTTGAAATGACTGCGGCTGATGGTAAAACCCGTAAAGTTCAGGCGTCAAATACAAAAGGATTATTTAGAATAATTCAGTCAATTCCTTCTTCAAAAGCAGAACCCTTCAAGCTTTGGCTAGCAAAAGTAGGAGCTGAAAGGCTGGAAGAAATTGAAAACCCTGAAATTGGCACGCAGCGTACAAGAGAACTTTTTAAACTCAAAGGTTATCCTGATGACTGGATTGAAAAGAGAATGCGAAGCATTGCCATTCGAGAGGAGCTTACTGATGAATGGAAAAACCACGGAATAAAGGAACAAATTGAATTTTCTATTTTAACCGCAGAAATATCAAAAGCTACTTTTGGCATTACTCCAGGCGACCATAAAAAATTGAAAAACCTCAAAAGTCAAAATCTTAGAGATCACATGTCTGATCTAGAGTTAATATTCTCTATGCTTGGAGAGGCTTCAACTACTGAAATTGTAAAGAAAAAAAATCCGTTGGGTTTTATTGAAAATAAAAAGGCTGCAAGACAAGGTGGAAAAATAGCTGGGGATGCTCGAAAAGCACTTGAACTGAAATCTGGAGAAAAAGTAGTTTCCAAAACAAACTTTCTTCCACCAAACAAAACCTTAAAAACAAAAAATAAGAAATAAGAAATAAGAAATATCTGCTAATTAAACTACGTTTACTACTTTATTTAGAACCACTACAATGACCAACAACAGCATCTTCCGCCGCATCCGATTCATTTACAATTTCAGTGACCATGACATGATGGACATCTTTAAATTGGTGGGATGTGTCGTCAATCGAACACAAATTATTCGTTGGCTGAACAAAGAGGACCACGAGGATTACTTGGTCATGAAAGACGAAGAGTTGGCTACTTTTCTCAATGGATTTATTGTCCTAAAAAGAGGAAAGAAAGAAGGGCCACAACCGCAACCAGAAAAGCAATTGACCAACAACATGATTTTCCGCAAGATGCGCATTGCCTTGAATTTAATCGACGAGGACATCATCCAAATTTTGGCATCTGTAGAAATGCGCATGAGCAAACATGAGTTAAGCGCTCTGTTCAGAAACCCCAATCAGCGCCAATACGTGGAGTGTAACAATCAGGTTTTAAGAAACTTCTTTCAGGGATTGGAGGTTAAGGAGAATAGACCCCGAAACTAAAGAGCGTCCGCAAAAAACCGCATCACCGCTTCCCGCATCAATCGGTCTTGTTCTGCAGGTGACAATTCTGGGAGCTCGTCCCTTCTCTCAAAATGGGGCCAACCCTCCTCGTCTCTTCCGATGAATTCGTAATAGCCATAAGGCATCAACAAACTACAGATGCCGATGTGCATGATGCCCACTTTCTCGTCCTTCTTAAATACCTTATCAAATTGCTGCAACTCTTGCAATCCCACCAAAAAAATCACCGCTGTCAAATCCGGCTGCCCCATATCAAACTTCTCCCCGATTCTTTTCAGGGTTTCCAACCACTCCCGCTCAAATTGATAATCCATGGCGCAAAAGTCGCATAAATTTCGGCTTGGCGAAATTTTAGTTATCTTCGTGACTAAATTTTCTAACCATGCGTAGTCTGTTAATCGCCTTCGTTTTTTCTACTTTTTGTCTCTCAGCTTGGAGTCAGAAAAAAGAATATTTGAATAGTGAATTCGTTGTCATCGAAGAAGAGTCGGTTTCTTCATACACCAGAACCTCCACATTGAAAGACGGTTTATGCGATGTGACCATCACGTTTTTGGGTGGACAATTATTCATGACTGGTAAATACATGGATGAAAATTTAGAAATGCCCCACGGACATTTTGTATTTTATAACCAAAACGGAAACAAAGAAGCGGAGGGCGACTACCACAAAGGAATGAAAGTGGGTACTTGGAAACGTTGGAATGCAGAAGGTGCACCAATGCCTGATCGCGCCTATCAAAAAGCACCTGAGGAGTCTGTTGCTGTGAACAAAGAAAACTCCAATAAATCAACCACTCCAGCTGGATTTGCGGATTTGGACAACTACATCGAAAAGAACCTGCGTTACCCTGAAAAAGCCATTGTGAATGGCGCCAAAGGAACGGTTTATCTTTCATTTGTAATTGGAACGGATGGTTCTGTAAAAAATCCTAAGGTCACACAAGGTGTAAATCCTGAATTGGATGCAGCAGCCATGCAATTTGTGATGGGCATGCCCGCATGGACACCTGGTCAACGGAATGGCAATGCCATTGAATCCGAGGTCATTCTACCCATCACTTTCGAATAATCGCGACAGCGATCTTTGTCTCTTTATTTATGCGCATTCATTACAATTATCTTGCTCACTTCATCCACCCCCTTCCAACAGCTGAGCAAGCAGCAGAACGTCTTACCCGAGTTGGTTTAGAGGTAGAAGGAATTGAAGAAATAGAATCCATCAAGGGCGGCTTGCAACAAGTTGTCGTTGGACAAGTGTTGGATGTTCAGCCCCACCCTGATGCGGAACGACTTCGGGTTACACATGTCAACGTGGGTCAAGATTTGCCGTTGCAAATCGTTTGTGGAGCGCCCAATGTAGCCGTAGGTCAAAAAGTATTGGTGGCTTTGGTTGGTAGTACTTTATACCCACAAGGTGGTGATGAAGCCTTAAAAATCAAAAAGAGCAAAATCCGTGGCGTTGAGAGTCATGGTATGATCTGCGCTGAAGACGAATTGGGCATTGGTCAAAGTCATGATGGAATTCTAGTTCTATCCGAAGAGGCCATTGTTGGCACTCCCGCAGCTGAATACTTGCATTTGGGAAGCATTACCTCATTGGAGATTGGACTTACCCCAAACCGAACCGATGCCATGTCCCATTACGGTGTCGCCCGTGAATTGATGGCTGCCTCAGGGGAAGAGCTAAAATCCAATTCCTTTCTTCAAAAAATTCCTCACCTTCCAAAACTCGGTCAAGGTGATTTTCAGTTAACGATTGATCCTGAAACACAGATCAAAAGATATTCGCTCATTCACTTGGACATCAATCCCCATTGCGTTACACCGGATTGGATGAAAACCAGTCTTCAAGCCATTGGGGTCAAGAGCATTCATCCCGTAGTGGATATAACCAATTGGGTCCAGCACGAAATGGGCCAACCGCTCCATGCCTTTGATGCTGCTCAGATGGGAAAATCGATTCATGTGCGCAATGCCAAGTCTCAAGAAGAGTTGGTTACATTGGATGGAACAACCCGCAAATGCACGGAAACCGATGTTGTCATATGTGACCACAATGATCTACCCGCTTGTTTAGCCGGTGTGATGGGCGGAAAAGAAAGTGGTGTGCAGGCATCCACCCAATCTATTTATTTGGAATGCGCGTTGTTTGATGCCGTTCGCGTAAGAAAATCAGCCCGAGCCCATGGCATACATAGTGACAGCTCTTTCCGCTTTGAACGGGGAATAGATCCTGAAATGTTTGAGGCTGCCAAATCCAGGGCCGTTGCGCTATTGATGGAGATTTGTGAAGCGCAACCCAAGGCGATTCAAGGCATGCACTTCACACCCTTTGAGCGACCACACATCATTTTTCATCCCAGCAAAGCCCACCAAATCATTGGTAAAAAAATAGATGCGGATACCATGCACAACATTCTGCATCAATTGGAATTTGGTATCGAAAGAAAAAATGATGATTCATGGATTATCAGTGTACCCGGTTGCCGATCTGATGTCACCAGGGAAATTGATGTTATTGAAGAAATATTGCGCGTCTATGGATTTGACAATGTTGAACCATCTGCGCAAGTTAGCTTCACTTGGGGAACAGCCTTTCAAGCTCAACACCACCGCAAAAATCAATTGGCGGAAATGCTGTGCAGCATGGGCCTCACTGAAATACAAAGTCTTTCTTTAACCAAAACCAAATACCATTCGGAACAGGCTGGTGTTATAGAAATTCTCAATCCTTTGAGTCAGGATTTGGGTGTAATGCGTCCGGAATTGATCCACAGTGGATTGGAGGCTGTTGCATTAAATGTCAACCACAAAAACAACAATTTGGCTTTGTTTGAAATGGGCAATGTTTACCATAAGTCAGACAAAGGATTTGAGGAACAATTGATGTTGGGCATTTGGTTGAGTGGACAAACGGAAAACACCAATGCTTTTGGCACTTCTTCAACGATCGGATTCAGACACATTCGTTTTTTTGCTGAGCAACTCATGAAACGATTGGGACAAACCTTAACCAATGGACTTGCTTTATCCCATGCGCATTACAGCGAGGTAGTTCAGTACACTTATAAAAAATTGACCCTGACTTTGGGTAAAATTTCCGCCCAATTGTTGCAGCAACACGACATCAAACAGCCCGTATATTATTTGGAGTTGAATTTGAACGAATTCCTCTCGTTGATGAATAAAACAAAAACTGCCAATGTTTCAATTGCTAAATTCCCATCGGTGAGGAGAGACTTGGCGTTATTGCTGGATGAAAATGTAACCTTCCAATCCATTGTGCAAGCGGCTTTCGGTGCAGAGAAAAAACTATTGAAGGATGCGTTCTTGTTTGATATTTATCAAGGGGATAAATTGCCACAAGGAAAAAAATCCTATGCGGTTGGTTTTGTACTACAAGACAATTCAGCTACACTAACCGATGTGCAAATTGAAGGTGCGATGGAAAGGATCACAAACGGAGTTTGCGAGCCATTGGGAGCCAGCGTTAGAAGTTAAAATCCGGTAGCAATCAACAATTCCAAAGGTTTCCATGGCAACTCGAAGTGGGTACCGATGGTTTCATTGGTCAAGGTTCCGTGGTACATGTAAACCCCAGATTGCCAACCCGCATGCCCTCTGATCAAATTCACTACCCCTCCTTCATCACCCATTTGCAGTAAATCTGGAGCGAAAATATTGCTCAACGCATAGGAGGCTGTGCGCGAAACACGAGCCGCAATATTGGGAACACAATAATGAATGACACCATGGGTTTGAAAAACAGGATGATCATGATTGGTCACTCTTGACGTTTCAAAACATCCACCTTGATCAATACTCACATCCACCGCAACGCTTCCAAATTTCATGTTGCTGATCATGTCCTCAGTCACAACCATTGGCGTTCTGCCTTTGGTGGAGTGAATGGCGCCAATGATTACATCGGCTGTTTCCAATGCATTGCGCAATTCTGAAGGCAAAATGGTGGACGTCCAAATGCGCATGCCCAAATCATTTTGCAATCGACGTAGGCGATAAATATCGTTGTCAAACAATTTGACCGATGCCCCCATTCCTACTGCTGCTCTTGTCGCAAACTCCCCTACCGTTCCAGCTCCGAGAATGACAACCTCCGTGGGACGAACTCCAGAAATACCGCCAAACATCAGCCCTTGCCCACCATGGGCGTGGGACAAATACTCCGCTGCTATTTGTACTGAAGTATAACCGGCAATTTCACCCATGGCCCGCACAATTGGAAAAATACCCGCCTCATCTCGAATGTAATCCCAAGCAATGGCGGTAATTTTTTTGTTGGCCAATGCCTGAAACAGATCCACTTTTTGTGCACTCAATTGCAAAGCAGAAATCAAAGTCTGTTTACCCGGCATTAATCCAATCTCCTCCAAACTGGGGGGAGCCACTTTCAATAAAATATCTGATTTAAAAACGGCGCTTTTGTCATAAACGATGGTTGCCCCAGCCTCACTATAATCGTGATCCGTGAACTTGGATTCCAATCCAGCATTGGTCTCCACGATGACCTCATGGCCATTGTTCACCAAAAGGCCTACGCTTTCAGGAACCAACGCCACGCGACGCTCTTGGAAACTGGTTTCTCTAGGAATACCGATGGTTAAATGGTGCCTTTTCTTGGCCACCTCTAACATTTCTTCTTTCGGTGATAAGGCAGCCTCTTGGGCCAAAGCTGAGACAAAAGATTTTTTTGGGTCCATCCTTCCTGATTTGCAATAAAGATACTGCAATTCGCAAGAGCTGTGAATTGTCATCGTTGGATTTTCCATGAAATTGATTATTTTCGTGCCAACAAAAAAGCATTATGGCACAAAATCACAGCAACGAATCTTCTCCAGTATTGTACACTATCATCATTGCAGCTGCTTTGATGACTTTATTGTTTGTCTCTGTTAACCACAATACCAAATCACCCAAAGCACAATTGGCTGGTGATGTTTCTAATGTTACTGTTGTCGTAAAAGACACCACTGCTCAAGCGGATACCACTCATGCTGCTGCGGACACCAGCCACGCGGAGCCTGCAGCGCACTAATTTCCTAGAAATTATCCAAATCCACGGGTCGCATTACGCCGAACCACTTCAAGATTTTCTCTCCAACACCGGGGACATTAACGTGTATGATGTACGTTCCTGAGGCGATTGGAATGTTCTTGCCAT
>JBDKGG010000021.1:0-16652 GCA_039798325.1 Bacteroidota bacterium | reverse complement strand
TGACCATCACTCCTCCCAACGGACAGCCGACAGTTGTCTCCCAGAGCAATTACAAATACATGTATTGGAATTACGCTCAGCAATTGGCGCACCATACGGTTGGCGGATGCAACATTCGTTGCGGGGACATGATGGCCTCCGGCACCATCAGCGGACCTCACCAAGGAAGTTTTGGTTCGATGCTAGAAATTGCATGGAAAGGAACCAAACCCGTTGCGCTATCCGACGGCTCTGAAAGAAAATTCATTTTAGATGGTGATACAGTTACCATGACCGCTAAGGCAAAGGGTAAGGAATATCAAATAGGTTTTGGAAATTGCACTGGGGAAATACTTCCTACTTTATAAATTGACATTTCCTGATATTGAGTTAACTTGTCATTGAATAATACAAATTCTCAGCATGACACGATTTAACCTTAATTTGAAACAGATCTCCTTGGGCATCTTTTCAATAGCATTGATGGCCATTGTATTCTCCATGTATACACAACAAATCGGCCTTGATGGTGGATTCTATTTATCCATAGGGCGCAATTTATGGCAAGATCATATCAATTATTTCAATATTGCCAGTAGCTATAACCCATTGGGAATGATGATATTGGGATTACCCTATTCATTCAGCAATTGCCCCGTCGCGCTTATTTATGGGCTGTATTTTATATTCGTCATTTCCGATACCATTCTCTTTTTTCTAATCTGTAGACATTTCAGAGATGAAAAAAATCAAGCATTACTGATTTCCTCCGTTTTTCTACTCTATACCATTTTTCTGGATGGCCACCTCATCATACTAGAACCACTACAGCTCTTTTTCATTCTGATTGCAGTTTTGCTTTCGCTCAAGGAGAGGTATCTATTCAGCGGTATTTTCTGCTTCGGAGCATTCTTAACAAAACAATATTCTTTGGCACTCATGCTTCCTTTATTCCTGGGAATTTTAATCAATAAGAATGGATTTAAAATTAAATTTGCTCAAGCAGCCAATTTGATACTGGGATTTGCAGGAACTCTTGGCTTGTTTTATCTGTGCTATGCACCGGATGTCAATTGGCAATATTTTATTCAGAGAATGCTAGGAAAAGTACCTGAACTCGTTCCATCATTAAGTGTTCTTAACGGTACAGGTGAAGGATATGGCATCTCGGTATTCATTTCATCCTTTTTGAAGATTGCTTTTTTTCTGCCACTCATTTGGATTCCTCTTTTCACGATTAAAAAAAACAAGAACAATTTACAAATTATCGTCCTGATGATTTCATTTTGCAGTGTATTCCTGTTTGCTGCTTATTTCCATTATTTTTTATTGATTCTGCCATGGATGCTGCTCTTGCTGCATACCAATCTGGATTTGAAAAATAAAAAGATAAAGTTCATGTTGTACTTTCTTATTTTGACGCCAACTTTTGTTTTTGGATTAAAAACCATGAGGTCAAAGCTGATTATCTCTAAGCTAGATCGCTCGATATCTGCCAATCTCAAGGAAACGATTCCTCAAAATTCTAAAGTCTATCTGGTTAATGTCAGCATGGCGCAATATGCCTACAATAACTATCAGTCCATCGATCTCAAGAATATCGGCTACGCTTTTCCCAACATCATTAAAAAAGAAGCCGTAATACAAGCCATGCCCTCTGGTTCTTATTTAATTGCCGATGACAGTTACATTGGAGAAGATGATCGCTCTCAGTTTCTCTTGATGAAAGCCTATGAAGGATATTCCATTTACATCAAAGAATAAACATCCTATTTTCCTTTTTTATTGAAGTTCAACCAAAACTGATGTCTCACCTCATCAGCATTGGCGCGAGTGGTTTTTAACTGCAAATTGAGATTACAATTTCCCCCTTCCATTTTCAATATTTTCAAATCAAAATTTGGATGAACAACCAAACCCATTTGACTCAAATACAAAACGGCCGTTTCACAATCCGAGTAAATCTCTTTCCAATCAAATTCTGCTATGGGGACCACGAGAAGAATGATAACACCAACTTGATCAGACCGTGTATAATTGGTAATGACCTCATTGGATAGCATTTTATTGGGCAAAATAACTTGATGAGACTCCGCCGTTCGGAGTTTGGTATTGAACATCAGAATTTTTTCAACCTTTCCTGTATACTGTCCAACAGTGATATAATCCTCTACTTCAAAAGGTTTGAAAAAGAGTAACATCACCCCACCTGCAAAATTCTGCAATTCCCCTTGCAAGGACAAACCAATGGCCAATCCTGCGGCTCCCATCAAGGTGACCAATGAAGTAACTTCAAAACCTGCAATGCCTGCCGCCGTAATGAGGACGATCGTCTTTAGCGCGACACTGACAAAACTCTTGACGAATGTACTTAGGGTCGCATCCAGCGTCCTGTGGGTCATCGTAAAATCAAGAAACTTAATTACACGACCTATGATCAACCAGGCGACAATAAGAAAAACCAACGCCGATACAATGTCCGGAAGTTGATTCCAAATGATATCCATCCAATACTTCATCACTAAAAAAGGGGGGCTATATGCCCCCAATAAAATTATTCATTAATAAAATAGACAAGGACCAAAGAACACCTCATCATCTGATTTTTACTTAATCTCTGTATCCACTTGTTTGGTTGGACTAATGCCTGCCTTTTCCACACGCATTCTTCCTTGGTCGATGGACATCACGACAAAGGTATCTCCTACCTCTACCACTTTTCCATGAATACCACCCAGTGTCATGACCCTATCCCCCACGGCTAATCCATCTTGAAAAATTTTCGCTTCTTTTTGTTTCTTTTGCTGTGGACGAATCATGAAGAAATACATGATAACGAACATACCGCCAAACATAATGAGTGTTGCAAACCCACTTCCTCCAGAACCTGCTGCTTGTAATAATAACATACTGATTTATTTTAGATTGTAAAGTTAAGCATTATCGTGTTCTTTCCATGTGCATTCCTTGTCGATCTTTTGGCTGAATAACTTCTTTACCCAAAACATCACCCATCAAATGCAAAACATAATTCTTGGGTTCAGCATTGGTAGCAACCGTTATGGTTTTGTCAACCTTACCGGACATACCCGTGGCATTGAACTCAACAGAAATTTGACCTGAACCTCCAGGTGGTATAGGATCTTTGGGCCAATCTTTCATTGTTGTGCATCCACACGATGGAAAAACACCACTGATAAATAAATCCGATTTTCCACTGTTCACGAATTGAAAAACATGAGACAATTTTTCACCAACAGCCATTGGCTCAAAAAGCAAGGTGTCTTTATCAAAAGTCAAAGTAGGGCCTTCATAACGATTGGGCTGATCTGAGGCTGTAGCCGTGATGTGTATCATGTCTGAAGTGACAACTCCCTCCCCTTTTGGTTGACATGAAAAGAAAACCCAAGAAAAGAGAAACATGACCATTCCCAAAGCCCATTGTCGTCCGATAAATTTCAATTTATCTTTCATCATAATACCCATCGAAATCATCTGCATCAAAATGCTCATCGTCACCAAAGCCAAATTCATCTTCATCCTCATCGGCTGATGCCGCATCCCACTTCTCTTCTTCTTCCCATTTGCCATCCTCAAACATCGCTTCAACCTCCTTGGAATCCTGTGAAGGTGCATCTCCAAAAGTGAGTGATAGAAATGGATAAGTCTGATCTTCACTGATGAGCAATACTTCAATGACCTCTACATAAAAAATCCACATGCGCAAAAAGTCATAGACATATAAGACTTTATTGCCCACCGATTGAATCATCTCGGAAAGTAATGCATTTTCCATCGAAACCACTCCCTCCCCCATATCCATCAATGGAATTTCCAAACCCTTTTCCCACTCATCATTGCTGAGATAAAAACTGGCCATCTCACCCTTCTCGAATTGAAAAGATTGGAGAATGGTCTCATGTAAGTCATGAAAACTCGATTGCGCAGTCATTTCGATGTCTCTAAAAACATCTTCCTCCGTATCAATGATTACTCTTAATTTAAAAACACCAGCCATTTTTTTTCTGAATTATATACAATAAATACTTTCAATGGCCGCCTTCGGGTCATTGTGTTTAAATACAAAATTTCCGGCAACCACAATATCTGCGCCTGCCGCTTTCAAAGACACTGCATTGTCCGCATTAACCCCTCCATCAATTTCAATTAACGCATGAGCGACCTGCTCAGTAATCATGCTCTTCAAAGCTTTCACCTTGTCGATGGTTCTTGGAATAAATGATTGACCGCCAAATCCTGGATTCACAGACATGATCAATACCAAGTCTAAATCTTTGATGACATCAACCAGCACACTAACCGGTGTATGGGGGTTCAAGGCCACGCCGGCTTTCATCCCTTCTGCCTTGATTTTCTGAATGGTTCGGTGCAGATGCGTGCATGCTTCATAGTGAACCGTCAACACATGGGCTCCAGCTTCTTTAAATGCGCTGATATATTGATCAGGATTTACAATCATCAAATGCACATCCATCACCTTGGTGCAATGTTTGGCAATGGCTTGGGTAACGGGCAAACCAAATGATATATTGGGAACAAAGACGCCATCCATGATATCGATGTGAAGCCACTCTGCTTTGGAGTCGTTTATCAACTTAACGTCCCTTTCCAAGTTGGCAAAATCCGCGGACAAAACTGAAGGTGAAACAATCATGATGTAAATTTATGAATATCTAACGCGTGCCAAAAACAAATCTATTCTTATCCTGCAAATCTCTTTGAATGGTTGCTTGAAATCCATATTCAGAAAGCAAAGCGGCCACTTCATGGGCAAATTGCTCATGAACCTCAAAGGCCAATACACCACCCGCTAATAAGTGACCGGCTGACCATCGCGTAATGGCTCTGTAAAAAATCAATGGATCATCATCTGCAACAAAAAGCGCCATATGCGGTTCATGTTGCAAAACTTGTTGCTGCATTTCAAAACGATCCCGGTTCAACACATAAGGTGGATTGCTCACCACTGCATCATACTCCATATTCCATTCACTCAAGTGGAAGATATCCATTTGAGAAAATGCGATTTCCTTTTCATTCAATTGGGCATTTAGCGCTGCAACTTCTAGTGCCTCCGCACTCAAGTCCAAAGCCGTTACATGCCAATTCGGAAGTTGATCTTTCAAAGCAATGGCAATACAACCAGAACCTGTTCCCAAATCGATCACACTCCCCTCACTTTTTCCTTTCAATCTTTCAATCACACCAAGAACCAATTCCTCCGTTTCTGGACGAGGAATCAAGACCGATGGACTCACTTGAAATTTAAGATTCAAAAACCATGTGTATCCCAACACATATTGCAATGGCTCTCTGGCCAACAACCGCTTCACCTTTCGGTGCAATTGCAATATTTGGGATTCCGAGATGGTTCTTTGTGGATTCAAATGAATTTCTACATAAGGCAGGTCCAACAAATCCTCTAATAGACACTTGGAAATCTGTTTGATCTCGCGCTCATCGTAGCCAGCCCGTTCAATGGCTTGCTTCAAATAGATCAAAACATCCGCAATACGATTGCCTTGAAGAATCCCATTCATCAGTCCTTCTTGATTCCTTTGGATTTGGGTTTATTCTCGGGAATGGATTTCGGCTGAGGCTTGATAAATTGCTCCTTGGGCGTCAATTCTCGATTGTTTGATTTCTCCAAATTCTTCTGAAACTCCTTCATGGTCACCTCTGTGAAAATGTCATATCCTTTTCCGGAAAGCAAAACATAATTCTTCCCTTTCTCCTTTTTCCATTGTGATCCCATTTGCCCCTTGAAATACTTTCCTTGCCATTGCACAGGCAATTTGATTTCAACCCAATTGCTGTCCTTATCACTAAAGTCTTTTTTGTCAAAAACAACAACAACCACCTCACCAAAATACTGACGCATATAAGCAAAAGTCTGACCTGTATTGAGCAAAAACTCTGTTTCACCATACATCAACGCCATTGATTTTTTCCGCAAGGTTGTCATGCGAGATACATTGGCCTTCAATTTTCTTTGGTCGATGGTTAAGTTATCAAAGGTCATCATGCGGCGGTTGTCTGGATCATTTCCACCTGGCATCCCAATCTCGTCACCGTAATAAATACAAGGAATACCCGGAGATGTCATGATATAGGCCATCAACTGTTCCATTTTGCGGAAGCCCACTGCGCCTTGGTTTTTAATGTCTCTGGTCCAACCAGCCAATTTGGCATCCTCATCAAATTTCAATCCGCCATCTGCATAGGAAGTAAAACGCCCCCTGTCCTGTTTTCCTGTAATGACGCCCATACTGTGGTTAGATCCATAATAACGCATGGACTCCATCATCACTTGTTCTAAATTCTTAAAGTCCGTTTCATTCTTAGCAAAGGCATCTACCATGGCGTCGTACAGATTGAAATCGAATTGGGCATTCAACAAACCTGAACCCAAATAGGATTGAATCAAAGAAGGACTTCCGTATGTTTCACCAATCTGAAACATGGGAGAAGTAGGTCTTTCCTTTTTTATCTTATACGTCAACTCTCTCCAAAACTCCGTTTGAATGTGTTTGGTCGCGTCGTGTCTAAATCCGTCAATGTCGTATTTCTTCACCCAAAACAAAGCCGTGTCAGAAAGGGCGTTGACCACCTCAGGTTTGGAAAAATCGAATGTGGGCAAAAAGGTATCAAACCAAGTGGTTAAGCGATGATCGTCCCATCGTTCTGTATTCATTGTGCCGTCTGGCAAGTACAAAGGAGTGGTCCAACCCTTCTTGCCTTTCACCAACGGATGCTCTTGGTGAACATGATGCGCAACATAATCCACAATCAAATTCATCTCTTTGTTGTGGGCATGATTGATTAAGTTGGTGAACTCTTGCTCAGTACCAAAGCGTTTATCCACCTTGGTCAAGGCCAAGGGCCAATAGCCATGATATGCAGAAAACTTGCTCTTGGTTCCCTTATCCCACAATCCCCAAGCTCCTTCTACATTCTTGCAAATGGGAGAAATCCAAAGTGTGTTTACTCCCAATTGCGAAAAATAATTTTGATTGATTTTTTGAGAAATACCCAATAAGTCTCCCCCCATATTATTGGCCTTGGGTTGAATCTCTGAACTTACAGTTGGGAAATTATTGGTGGCAGTGCCATCAAAAAAACGATCCACCATCATAAAATACATGATTTGTCCTCTTGGATCTTGACGAGGCAAGAATTGCGGGGTCATCACTGGAGAACCATTCATGTATGGAACCATAATATCATTGATTAAATGACCATTGGATTCTGCAAAGACCCGCAAATATCCAGTCCAAGATGTCTTGGGCAATTGTATAGAAAACTTCCCACTCTCCACAATTCCCTCTCCTCCCTTTTTGTTGTTCATGTAATAAACAAAGCGATCTACTTTTCCTTCGGCCAAAAGATACAAGGTACTACCGTCCATCATGAATGTTCTAATTCTGGCTGGTGCTTGGGTATTTCCAACTTTCCAAACACTATTCTTCCCTCCCAATCCATTGTCTTTTTGCAAAGCGTTGTTGGCATCCAATTTTTCTTCCCCATCTTCCCAAATGCGGTAAGGATATTCGCCATCTTCCACCTCCATGGTCAACTTCCATACCCCAGCTTTGTCCTTTACCAGTGGGTGAGAAGTTTTGTTCCAACCATTCAAACTTCCTGCCCAGCAGACGCTTTTCACTTTATCTGAACTGGCTTTGTACTCAAATACAACTTTGCTCTTATTGGAATTAAAAACCGGAATGGACAATTCCTCTCCATTGGCCAAAATGGTCAACTCATGTAATGCTCCGGCTTTTGGGGCTTGAATGGTGACAAATCGATCTTTAAAAGGCACTGCCACACCATCAAAAGACACCGTTCGGATGGACTTCAAATCCAAAACAAAATCTCTTAAGTCAATTTGATTTTCTCCCAATGACAATCTTATCGGTCCCAATGGTTCCATTTGGGGTTCCATTTTGACCCGAATTCCCGCACCACTTCCTTGACCCGATGGAGCCTGTGTGCCGTCCACCCTGGTTTTGATGGGATCTGATTGGGCCCAAGTTCCATTCATTAAACACAGGGATACAATCCCCAAAATCCAAATTCTATTCATATCAATGATTTTTAATCTCAACGGCTTGCATGGTATTCAATAACAATGAAGCAATGGTCATGGGCCCCACTCCACCTGGAACAGGGGTGATATAACTGGCTTTTTGAGCAACATGCTCAAAATCTACATCTCCGGCCAACTTAAATCCTGACCTTTTGGAAGAATCAGCCACTCGGGTGATTCCAACATCAATCACCACAGCACCGGGCTTCACCATTTCAGCCGTTACAAAATATGGCTTTCCAATGGCTGCAATCAAGATATCTGCTTGTTGGCATTCTTCCATCACATTCTGAGATTTCGAGTGCACTACAGTAACGGTACAATTTCCGAACGGATGGTTGCGCTGCATCAATAGCGACATGGGCATACCAACAATATGCGAACGACCCAAAATAACACATCTCTTTCCTGACGTTTCAATGTTGTATCTGCTCAGCAATTCAACAATTCCTGCTGGTGTAGCGGGTAGGTAGGCGGGTAAACCCAAGGCCATTCTTCCAACATTCTCGGGATGAAACCCGTCCACATCTTTAGCAGGATCCACCGCCAACAAAACGGCCGTTTCATTGATGTGCTTGGGCAAAGGCAATTGAACGATGTATCCATCTATTTCAGGATTGTTGTTCAATTCTTCTATTTTGGTCAACAATTCTGCCTGCGTTGTATTTTCAGACAACTCAATCAAGGTTGAGTCATACCCCAACTCCGAGCAGGATTTGACCTTGCTTTCAACATAGGTCTTGCTTGCCCCATCATCACCAACGATAATGGCAGCCAAATGAGGTACCTTTAAGCCTCTTGCCTTGCGGTCATTGACCTTTTCTTGCAATTCCTTCTTGATGGTATTGGCGATCAATGAGCCGTTGAGCAATTCCATGGTCTTATTTTATGCTATAATTGGGTGCTTCTCTGGTAATAAAGACGTCGTGTGGATGACTCTCTTTGATACCTGAGTGTGTGATGCGAACAAATTGCGCTGTCTGAAGCGATTCCAAGTCTTTCGCCCCGCAATACCCCATTCCAGCTCTCAATCCGCCAATCACTTGGTACATGACTTCCTGCACTGTTCCTTTGAATGGAACACGACCCGAAATTCCTTCTGGGACCAACTTCTTGATATCATCCTCCGCGTCCTGAAAATAGCGATCCTTAGAACCGTGCTGCATGGCTTCCAAAGAACCCATTCCGCGGTAGCTCTTGAATCGACGGCCTTCATATATGATGGTCTCGCCGGGAGACTCTTCTGTACCCGCCAACATCGAGCCCACCATGATGGTCCATGCCCCAGCGGCAATGGCTTTCGGAATGTCTCCTGTAAACCTGATTCCTCCATCAGCAATGATGGGAACTCCAGTGCCTTCTAACGCCTCTGCCACGTTCATTACCGCGGTGAGCTGAGGAACCCCAACTCCTGCAATAACTCGTGTAGTGCAGATACTTCCAGGTCCGATGCCCACTTTAACGGCATCCGCGCCAGCCTCTACCAAAGCCAAGGCCGCAGCTCCTGTTGCAATATTTCCAACGACAATGTCAATCTTTTCACCAAATGCCGCTTTGACCTTTTTCAATGTCTCTATGACGCCTTTGGAATGTCCATGTGCAGTATCAATGACCACCGCATCTACACCGGCTTTCACCAATGCCTCAACGCGTTCCATGGTGTCAAATGTTACACCTACTGCCGCTGCGACCCTCAACCTTCCCATGCTATCCTTACATGCATTGGGAAATTGTTTCAACTTTAATATATCCTTGTAGGTAATCAAACCCATCAATTGCCCCTTCTCATCGACAACGGGCAACTTCTCGATCTTTTTCTCTTGTAAGATACTTTCAGCTGCCTTCAAATCCTTGGGCTTGTCCGTGGTAACAATGTGTTCTTTGGTCATGACCTGATCAATGGGCTTGGCCATTTCCTTTTCAAATCGCAAATCGCGGTTGGTCACAATGCCCACCAATTTCCCCTGTTCATCAACAACGGGGATGCCTCCGATTTTATTTTCTGACATCATGGCCAAAGCATCTCCCACCGTTGCCGTTTGTGACAACGTGATGGGATCCTGAATCATCCCGCTCTCTGAACGCTTCACCTTCCTTACCTCAGCAGCTTGCGCGGCAATGGTCATGTTCTTATGAATGACGCCGATCCCTCCTTGACGCGCCATCGCAATGGCCATCTCCGATTCCGTAACGGTATCCATTGCTGCGCTCACAACAGGGGCATACAATGAAATATTCCGAGAGAATTTGGAGTGAGTTGAGGCCTCACGGGGTAAAATTTGAGAAAATGCAGGAATCAACAAGACGTCATCGTAGGTTAATCCTTCGCCGACAACTTTGTTCGAAAATTTAGACATGTGCAATGAATTTACAGAAAAATAAATTCGTGCAAATATAATCTATTTTCAGTGTTCTTTTACCGGGGATCTACAACGGCAGATGTTCCAATTCCAGAAGCATAACTCGCTACAGTTTGCCAGTTGGCGGCATTGACCTTATTCATGACTCCTTCACTGGTGAAATTAGGTGTACTCATGACCCAAACGTTTCCGGAATTGTCTGTATCAACAGCATAAGCGTCTCCAGACCAACAACCCGAGCACAACACATTGCCCTGAACATCAAATGCATCAATTCCCTGATTGGCCAAGTACAATTCATTTCGCGCAATCGACCAAGAAATACTTCTGGGGTGATCCCCACTTACAGGCAACTCATAGTAGGTGGCGTCAAAATTCAATTCATCAATCCAATATATGGCCGCAGCGGTATGCCCCGTGATGTTCCAATTGGCATCATATAAAATATCTCCTGAACACAATACCATTATCTTGCCTGTGGTCTCATCTCTTTCAATATCCAATGGACGATCATGAACGGGGATGGTTTGAGATAAAGTAAACGAAGTCAAATCAATCAATGAGATGGTATTATCCACTGACCAACCGCCGCTGTTCAACACCCAAAGCAGACCATTGTTCTCCAACAATCGCTCAGGCCCTTGCCCCACGGACAACTCGCTAATCAAAGCACCATCACTCAACCGGTATTTACCCACTTTTCCGCCCAAAGCTCCCTGAGCAATGTAAACATTGGAACCTACGATTACCGCATCACGTGGATAGTCCAAATTCGCAATCACCCGAATGGTTTTCATATCTGCCGTATTCATGATGATTACTTGATTGCTTCCATTAACCACCGCCACGGAATGATCACCAAATACATTGACCCGCTGCAAAACGTCACCCATTCCTGAACCATTGCTTTGACGAAAGGCATCTCGGGCCACGCGACCATCATCGGTAATAACATCAACACTGCCATTATTACCATTCAATGCACCCTCGTTTACCCACCACAAGCCATCACGCAAATCGTATGGTGTTGTCGTGGTCTCCTCAGGGGTCTTGTCTTTTTTACAAGAGACGGAAATCAATGTGAAGCAAAATAATAACAAGGATAATTTCTTCATTTTATTTGAATATTCATTTGACATTTAAAAACTCTTCCTGGCAAAGCAAAGGAACGAATTTCTTGATATTGTAAATTAAAAAAATTGTCCACGCCTACGCTCCATTGGGCAAATCCTTTGGGATTGGACTTACCCAAAGAAAAATCTACCACTTCATAGGCTGGAAGCGCTGAAGAAATTCGGTTGGATTCATCCGTAAAACGGGCGTCTGTCCAACGATACTGCATCGATACATACCAAAAACCTTTGGACATCCAAGTTGACTCTGCACCCCATTTCCATCGTGGTGTATATGGCAATTGTCGCTCCGATTGAGCATCCGATTGATTCAAGTCACTTTGAATCCTCACATCATTCCATTGTCCATACGTCTTGATGCGCAAAATGGAATTGCCCAAAGGAATATTGCCCTGTAGGTTACCATTCATTGACCGGGCTTGAACCTCACTCAAGTTAGTGGGTGTCCACACTCCATTGCTCTGCGGCACCCACTGAATCCAATTGGATACCCAACGTTGGTTGTATTCTAAATCAATAGACAAATTGCTTTGAAATCTTTGGTTGGGTTTTAACATCCACTCTACAAAACTCTTGAACCCCTTACCCGACTCTTGCTCCAGAAGTGGATTCCCTGAACCTGGCCAATACTTTTCATTGAAATCAGGCATGCGCTGCTGATAAAAAATGGCTACTTGAGCGCGCATATAGTATCGATATTCTGTAGGGTTGATCACCCCCTTAACCCATTCTGCTGTGGCCTCGATTTGATCATTGGATTGCTTGCCCCAATATTGTCTGTCGGCCACGCAGTAATAATTGAATCGTCTGCCCAACCACCTTGCATCGTACAACAATTGATAAATGTTCTGGGAAATCGGTAGCGCTTCTTGATAACGAACGGCTACATTTCTGGCATTCAACTTCACATTCTGTGAAAACGACTTCAACCGAAACTCCATTTGACCGCTCAACCAATGTTGTTGGATAGCTGTGCTGCTCTCCGTCCATTGGGGATTGCTATCAAATGAATACCGCATCCTATACTGCTGAAGATCAGATGTTCCTGCATATTGAATTCCCCAACTTTTTAGAAACCGTTGGCGGATAAAATCCTGTTTCAAATAACTCAACATCCAACGGTGATTCTGATCGTCTTGCTCTTGACGAAAGGAACTGAAATTCCCCATGGTATTGGGCAGTTGAGCTTGTCGATCAATCATCCAATACTGGGCTTGCCAATGGTTACTTCCTCGCTTGAAATAAGTGCGGTACAACCAAGCTTTCTGAGCAACATCATTGTTGTCTTTTTGTACAACCCGTTCTCCTAGAATATCCTTCCAAACATAGGAGAATTGGTTTTTAAAGTTGCCTGTCAACCATTTCACTTGATGAGACCACTCGCTGTCTTCTCCAAGATCTCTTTTGACATTGGCCTCCCCACCACTGGAATAATTGTTCAAACTATTGATGCTGTTCCAATACCGGAATCGGGGAGAATGGCTGGTCCATCCTTGCCGCAAATCAACATTGCCACCAAAACCAACATTGGCCCCATTATCAATGGACTTGGAAGATCCCATACTTAAATTATCAAAGAAAAAAGCCGGCACCAATGAAAAATCCATCTGTCCCAAGGTGAGAGAATTTAGGGAGATGCCTTTCCATGTCAATTGGGTGTGATCTGGACTTAACCCATTCATTCGGACCAAACAGGCCGTTCCTTGCGGTCCATATTGAAAGACATTGACCTGGCCTTTGGCCACCAGAGCTCTTCCCACATCATTGCCATAATTCATTTGAAAAAAGGAAGAGTCCAATACTCCACTCAGACGATGAAAAGGCTGGATGTATCGAACCTCTATTTTCACCAATGGTTCAGAAAAATAATAACGGGGCAAAGAATCTTCTCCTCCAGTTGCGCGGGCAATGACAGTGGAGCATACAGCTCCCAAAATCCAAAAACAGGTTAACCAATGTTTCATTACCTCTTTGAACCTTTTCCCGGGCTCATTGAATCGTTAATGCATTAGGCAGGTCTTCTGACTTCACCCCAATTATTCAATGGACCTTCCCAATTTCTCAGTGGTCATAGACATTGAACTTCCTTGTTTAAGGGAGGTTTACAGCTGCGGGTACAGTTGGAGCCTTTCACTCCATTCCCTCTTCGTTTTGTTCTTCAACAAAAACCAAATGCTGAACAAAGATAGACAAATTGACAACTCACCTTATTTTTGTGCAAAGAAAATCAAAATGAAGAAAGTACTTCCCATCCTGATATTGTTATCAACCTATATAAGTTCGTTGTCTCAGAAAACAACATTAACAGGATCCAACGTCAACATCACCATTATTGCTTTAGATTACAACTCGAGCAAAAGTGGATTTAAAACTTTTATTGCGGAGAACGGCATCACCATTCATTCGCAAGACGAATCCAAAACCAGCATCAATGCGACCTTTGACCTCAGCGCAGAACAGTATGGAAAGTTAAGAAATGTGCTCAATAACTGGGGATTCATCAGCAATGACGACATCACCACCACAGGATATCCTTTGGAATTGGAAGAAATCGACTTGGAAATTGAGTTCATTACCCAGAAGAAAACTTCTTTTGAGCAAATTCTCCAGCAGCATGAAATGAAATCCGCGCAATACGAATCCCTGTGGAGAGAGAAACAAGGACTTGAAGACCGCATCTTCAATTTGAAAAAAAGGAAATCCGCTTTGGAGAAAAATTCACTTCCTTTCAGGGTTTCATTGACCATCATGGAGGAAATCACCAGTCCCCAAGAAAGCAAAGTCACTTTTGTAAACATGCCTGGGGTTGAATACAGTTATCTTAAAATTGAGAATCCCAATGACACCGTCTCTTCGGCTTATTATCAGGGTTACTTCTTAAAATATCTTTTCACCAAAGGCAAGAGCTATGCTTCTGTAGGGGTGTATCAATCTACTCAGAAACCCGCTGGAGACAGCACAGTTTTCTCTGAATTGTTTGTGATGAATTTCGGACAAGACTTCTACTCCCGACATTTTGGAAGAGGAAGCAACAAGTTTGGCAATCTGTATTCTGGATATACCGTTGGTTATATCGCAGCAAGCAATGAAGCAAAAGCCCAAGATATTTTTTATTTGGCCCCTTCCGTAGGTTTGGAATTGTTTAAAAACAAATACATTCTATGGGACACCAAGGTCAATTATCTGATCCCTTTCAGCTACCAAAGGAACCTTCGCGGGTTTGGTTTGAATACCTCCATCAATTTTGTGTTTTAAAAAAAAGTGCACAATAATGTCCATCGCATAGCGTTTAACTGAAAAATAAATTTAACCGCTTATGGCCGATTCTACACTTGTTGTTCCCCAAATCAATCACCAACCTTCATCAGAAACCATTCAAAACATCCTTGCCTTTTCCGCAGGACTGCAGGTCATGAAGACTTCTGATGGACACTTGTATTGCAATTTGATGAATTGATTAAATGGGAACCTAAAACAAAAAGGGCTGCACATGCAGCCCTTTTCTATTCTATCTCTTGTCGTATTATTTCAACAATGCCGCCATGGCTTGCCCAATTTCTGCTGGAGAATCAACTACCGTAATTCCACACTCACGCATGATTTTTTTCTTGGCACTTGCCGACTCATGCTCTCCAGAAACAATCGCACCCGCGTGTCCCATTGTTCTTCCTTTTGGAGCTGTCTCACCGGCAATAAATCCTACCACTGGCTTTGTACCATTTTCTTTGATCCACATTGCAGCTTTGGGTTCCAACTCACCACCAATCTCACCAATCATGATGATTCCTTTGGTTTGGGGGTCATTCATCAGCAATTGAACAGCCTCAAGGGTTGTTGTTCCAATGATGGGGTCACCACCAATACCAATGGCAGTAGTAACACCCAATCCAGCCTTGGCAACTTGGTCAGCAGCTTCGTAGGTCAAGGTTCCTGACTTGGAAACAATGCCCACTGTTCCAGGTTTGAAAACAAAACCAGGCATGATGCCCACTTTGGCTTCACCTGCGGTAATCACACCTGGACAATTAGGCCCGATCAAACGAGCGCCACGCGCCACGGCATAAGTCTTGGCCTTTACCATATCTGCAACAGGGATTCCTTCTGTGATGGTCACAATTACTTTGATTCCTGCATCAGCGGCTTCCATGATGGCATCTGCTGCAAATGCTGGTGGAACAAAAATGATGGTAACATCTGCACCAGCCTTTTCAACTGCTTCAGCCACAGTATTGAATACCGGACGATCCAAGTGGGTAGATCCACCTTTACCTGGCGTAACACCACCCACTACATTGGTTCCGTACTCAATCATTTGTTGCGCGTGAAACGTTCCTTCACTACCAGTGAAACCTTGAACGATGACGCGAGAATCTTTGCCTACTAATACACCCATTTCATTTGAATTTGATTGCGAAAATAATCGAGAACCGATTACCCCCAATTATTTTTTTACAACTGTAACCATTTCCAATTCGATTCGTATACTTGTTCAATGAGTAAAATAGCCATCATCGGAGGGGGAGTTGCGGGATTGTTAGCTGCACTCGAGCTACAGAAGCGAGATTTCCATATTGATATTTATGATCAGAATTTTTTGCAAGGCAACTTGGGTTTCGGTTTCCTGTTAATGCCCAACGGAGTAAAAGGATTAAAGGAAATGGGACATTGGGATACCGTTCAAGAATGGGTGACTCCTGCCCAACAAGTTATCACCATGAATGATGCTCAGGAAATCAAAAACATTACTCCTTTGGACAATGTTTTCAGCATTAGCAGAACGCATTTCTTGCAGTCATTGTCCAAGAAAATTCAATCCAATGTTACCTATTACCAAGATTACGTCAGCATCAATGATCAAAAACAATTGACATACGGTGGAAATGTATTTCCCCTCGAAAAATATGATTGGATCTTGGGATGTGATGGCACCCATTCCGTCGTGAGAAAATACTTGTTTCCAGAGTCCGAAACATTAGAAGCCCCAACTTTTGAGATCAATGGCTCCTATTACGACGAAACTTTTTGCGCGCAAAACGCAGGTTCTCTCATCAAAATAATTTTTGATGAGCCCGG
>JBDKGG010000020.1:0-17770 GCA_039798325.1 Bacteroidota bacterium | reverse complement strand
ATACATTGGTTTCAATTCTGCCTTGCAAGCATCAAACTTGGCCGTTTCTCTTGGAGGAATTCCATCACATACCTTTCCTTTCTCTTGGGCCTGGTTGTAATACAATGCGCCGATGTTATATGCAGCATCAAAATAATCCGCCTTGATGCTCAATGCATTCAAATAGGCTTTTTCTGCTTCGGCTGTATTGTTCTCTTTTTCATAAGTCACACCCAAAACGAACCAAACACTTTCATTTTTGGGATCAGATTCGGTCAAAGCCTTTAAAACTCCTTGAGCCTTTGCATAATCCTTGTCATCAATGTAAATGTTTACTTCAGAACGAAGGAATTCTGCATCTTTGGGATATTGCTGTCTGGCTTGGGTTAAAATTTCAACTGCCTCAACTTTTTTACCTTGTGAGATGTAAATGTCACTGATTCCCAAATAAGAATCGCGAACGTTGTATTTGTAGCCGATACACTTTTTGTAGTTCGCAATGGCATCATCCGTTCTTCCTGCTTTGTGGTAGCAAAACGCTGAATTGAAAACAAAAACGGTATCAATCACTCCCATCACTCCAGAAATATCAACGATATTCTTGAATTGATCACCTGCTGCACTGAGGTTATTCGATTTGTAAGATTTCTCTGCTTTTTGACCCATAACAGCCTTTAAAATGTCCAATTCGGTCGCAACTTCTCTTAAATAGTCCTTTCTTTTGTCGATTTCAAAGTACTTGGAAAATGCAGCCAAAGAACTGGTCAAGGCGTCCGGATATTTGGCAAAAAGCACTGAATCCTTCACCAAATTCGCATAAATGTTTCCCCGATATCTCCAATACTTCTCTTTTTCAGTTGCTTTGGGATCGGTCATGGCCTCGTCAATGTATTGCTTGGCTTCTTCAAATTTACCTTCCTTGTTGGCGTTGTAGGCGCTGGTTACCTTGGGCTGCGCTTGGGCCATCCATCCTGTTGCCATTATCAAGGCAACCATCATTGCTTTTCTCATATTCATTTGATTTGGTTTCAATGTTTCAATCTTCTTGCCACTTTTATTCTAGATGCAAGTCCTTGAACATTTTCACAAATTAATCTTGATTTTCTTCGTTATTGTTTTCTTCAGTTGTTTCTGTTTCATTGGCTGCAATGCTTCCATCTTCTTCCATTACAATGTCCGAAGATCTTTCATCATCCTCATCGTCTTTGATGACAGCAGTCACCGCAGCGATGGCATCATTACCGCGCAAACTGATCAATCTTACCCCTTGGGTAGCACGACCCATGACCCTCAAGTCTTCTACTTTTAGGCGGATGGTGATTCCTGAACGGTTGATGATCATGAAGTCCAATTCATCATCCACGGAAAGAATGGCAATGAGATTTCCTGTCTTTTCTGTAATGTTGATGGTCTTGACACCTTTTCCACCTCGGTTGGTGATGCGGTAATCTTCCAATGCCGAGCGCTTTCCATATCCTTTGTCGGAAATAACCAAAATGTCACGATCAGGATTGTCAACGCAAACCATTCCGATTACTTCATCTTTGTCGCTTCCCAAAGTGACAGCCTTCACCCCTTGTGCAGTTCTTCCAACAGCACGAACGGTCTTTTCATTGAAACGAATGGCCTTTCCTTCTGATGTTCCCATCAAAATTTCACATTCACCATTGGTCAATTTGGCTTCTAATAATTCATCTCCATCAACAATGGTGATGGCATTGATACCAGATGAGCGAGGTCTTGAATAAGCTTCAAGCAATGTCTTCTTGATCAAACCTTGCTTTGTACATAGGATAACGAAGTTCTTGCTGACATACTCCTCGTTCATCAAATCCTTTGTTGGGATGTATGCCAAGACGGTATCGTCTTGTTCAATTTGAAGCAAGTTTTGAATGGCCCTTCCTTTTGAAGTTTTGCTACCTTCTGGTATTTCAAAAACGCGCATCCAGAAACAACGTCCTTTTTTGGTGAAGATCAACAACCAATCGTGATTGGTGGCTGTGAAAATATCTTTAACAAAATCTTCTTGTCTTGCAGAAGTTCCTTTTGATCCTACCCCACCTCTGGCTTGTGTTCTGTACTCTGCCAAATTGGTTCTCTTGATGTATCCAGCATGGGTAATGGTTACCACCATGGCCTCGTCTGGAATCATGTCTTCAATGCTCAAATCTGCCGAAGAGAATTCAATCACGGATCTTCTTTCATCGCCAAACTTCTCTTTCAAATAGAACAACTCATCTTTGATGATGCCCATTCTCAACTCCTCGCTGGCCAAAATTTCTTTCAACTTTTTAATCAAAGCCATCAACTCATCGTATTCTGCTTTGATTTTGTCTCTTTCCAAACCGGTCAAACGTTGCAAACGCATGTCCAATATGGCTCTTGATTGAATCTCACTCAAACCAAAATTGGCCATCAATCCGTCACGCGCTTCATCGGGTGTTTGTGATGCCCTAATCAATTTGATAACGGCATCGATGTTGTCCAATGCGATCAAATATCCTTCTAAGATATGCGCACGCTCTTCGGCTTTGCGCAACTCGAATTTTGTTCTGCGGGTTACCACTTCATGTCGGTGCTCCACATACAAGGAGATCATGTCTTTCAATCCCAAGGCTTCTGGTCTGCCCTTCACCAACGCAATGTTGTTGATGGAGAAAGAGGTTTGCAGTGAGGTAAACTTGTAGAGGTTGTTCAATACCACATTGGTAATGGCGTCTCTTTTGATTTCATACACCACACGAACCCCGTTTCTATCTGACTCGTCGCGGATTTCAGATATCCCTTCAATCTTTCCTTCTTGAACCAATTCCCAAGTGCGTTTGATCATGTCCGCCTTATTGACTTGATAAGGGATTTGATCGACAATGATGCACTCACGATTGTCTACTTCCTCAATGCGCGCGCGCGCTCTGAGCACTACCCTTCCGCGACCGGTGTGGTAAGCTGTTTTGATACCATCCACACCATGAATTACACCACCGGTTGGGAAATCAGGGGCTTTTACAAACTCCATCAATTCATCGACAGTAATGTCGTTGTTGTTGATGTATGCTATGGTTGCATCGCAAACTTCTGTAAGATTATGTGGGGCCATGTTGGTGGCCATACCCACGGCAATACCGCTTGCACCATTGACCAACAGGTTGGGAACCTTGGCAGGCATAACAGTAGGCTCTTGCAAGCTATCGTCAAAGTTGGGCTGAAAATCAACCGTTTCCTTGTCCAAATCTTCCAACAATTCTTCTGCAATTTTTCTCAAACGAGCCTCCGTGTAACGCATGGCAGCAGCGTTGTCACCGTCCATGCTACCAAAGTTACCTTGGCCATCCACCAAAGGATAACGCAAACTCCAATCCTGGGCCATGCGCACCATGGTATCATAGACAGAGCTGTCACCGTGCGGATGGTATTTACCCAAAACTTCCCCGACGATACGAGCCGATTTTTTATAAGGTCGATTGCTCAATACGCCCAAGTCCAACATTCCGTATAACACCCTGCGGTGAACGGGTTTAAGACCATCACGAACATCCGGAAGTGCACGACCCACAATAACCGACATCGAGTAATCGATGTAGGCTGTTTTCATTTCCTCTTCAATGTTTATCCGGACAATTTTTTCGCCTTCCATAATTCAATTTTTTTATTTCAAAACACCACTTGTGTGGTAGCGTGCGAATTTAATCAAAGCCTTATCAATATTGGGTTTTGCTACCCCCTACATTTATCCACATTCACACAAAAAAGTGTGGATAATTAATGTTAACCGGTCATTGTTTTCTGATTATCCCCAATAAATTTGATGCATTAACTAAAAAGTAGATTGGATGGAGGCTAAATTTTCACCACAAGTAAAAGATGTATTGTCTTTTAGCAGAGAAGAAGCATTGCGTTTGGGTCATTCTTATATTGGTCCAGAGCATTTGATGTTGGGCATTATCCGAGAAGGAGAAAGTTTGGCTGCGAACCTAATGAAGCGCATGGGAATTGACATGAATCAATTGCGCAAACAGATAGAATCTACGATGCGGTTGGCTTCTGTGGCTACCGCCAATCAAGGGTTGCAGACCATTCCATTGACCACGCAAGCAGAACGTATTTTAAAGTTGACCTACTTAGAGGCAAAGAATTTTAAAGCCACCTTGGTGGGCACGGAACACTTGTTGTTGAGCATATTGAAAGATCAAGACAATGCTGCAACACGCACCTTGGCAGGTTTTGGCATAGATTACAAAATGGTTAGAGAAGAATTGATCACTTCTGAGGGATTAGATACTCCTTCCGATTCGCCTTTGAATACGCCAAGAGCGGAATTCCCGTCTTCATCTGATGATGACGATGATCAATTCATGGGTAGCAGCAGTGGTTCATCCGCTGCAAAAAAGCCGGGTGACAATAAAAGTAAAACCCCTGTTTTGGATAATTTCGGAAGAGATTTAACCAAAATGGCTGAGGATGGTAAGTTGGATCCTATTGTTGGAAGGGAAAAGGAAATTGAGCGCGTTAGCCAAGTTTTGTCCAGAAGAAAAAAGAACAATCCGATTTTGATTGGTGAGCCCGGTGTAGGTAAGTCGGCCATTGCTGAAGGATTGGCCTTGCGCATTGTGCAGAAAAAGGTGAGTCGTGTTTTGTTTGGCAAGCGGGTGGTTACTTTGGATGTCGCATCATTGGTTGCTGGTACCAAGTATAGAGGTCAGTTTGAAGAAAGAATGAAGGCCTTGATGAACGAGTTGGAGAAATCACCAGATGTTATTCTATTCATCGATGAAATTCACACCATTGTGGGAGCTGGAGGCGCCAGTGGATCTTTGGATGCCAGCAATATGTTTAAGCCCGCTTTGGCGAGAGGAGAAATTCAATGCATCGGAGCCACTACACTGGATGAGTATCGCCAATATATCGAGAAAGATGGCGCATTGGAGAGAAGATTCCAAAAGGTGGTTGTTGATCCAACCACTATCCCAGAGACGATTCAAATTTTGAATAATATTAAAGACAAGTATGAAGAGCATCACAGTGTTACTTACACTGATGAGGCGATTGAGGCTTGCGTGAAATTGACAGGACGCTACATCACAGATCGTCATTTGCCGGACAAGGCCATTGATGCTTTGGATGAAGTGGGATCACGTGTGCATTTGAGCAATATTCAGGTGCCACAGGAGATCATTGAGATTGAGAAGGCCATTGAAGAAGTGAAGTTGGAGAAGACACAAGTGGTTAAATCTCAGCAATACGAAGAGGCTGCTAAATTGCGTGATAAAGAAAAGCAATTAAACGACCGATTGGATGCTGCCAAGAAACAATGGGAGTTGGATGCCAAGACGCACAGGGTAACGGTTACAGAGGCCAATGTGGAAGAAGTTGTTTCGATGATGACAGGTATTCCGGTCAATCGCGTTGCCGAGAAAGAGAGTGGACGCTTGGCCAAGATGGATCAGGAGTTGGAAGGAAAAGTTATTGGTCAGGATGAGGCGATTAAGAAAGTAGTACGTGCTATTAAAAGAAATCGCGCGGGATTAAAGGACCCTAACCGACCCATTGGATCTTTCTTGTTCTTGGGCCCTACAGGTGTGGGAAAAACACAACTGGCAAAAGAGTTGGCCAAGTTCCTTTTTGATTCAGAGGAATCATTGATTCGCATTGACATGTCAGAGTACATGGAGAAATTTGCTGTATCCAGATTGATTGGAGCGCCTCCCGGTTATGTGGGTTATGAGGAAGGCGGACAGTTGACGGAAAAAGTCAGAAGACGCCCCTACTCTATTGTCTTATTGGACGAAGTAGAAAAGGCCCATCCAGATGTATTTAACTTATTGTTGCAAGCCTTGGACGATGGTCAGATGACAGATAGTTTGGGTAGAAAAATTGACTTTAAAAACACCGTCATCATCATGACTTCCAATATTGGAGCAAGGCAATTGCAAGAGTTTGGTTCTGGTGTTGGATTCGGAACGTCATCTCGGGTGACCAGTGAAGAAATGGATCGTAAGGGAATTATTGAAGCGGCATTGAGAAAGGCGTTTGCTCCAGAGTTCTTGAATCGTGTGGATGATTTGATTGTATTTAATGCATTGAAGAAGGAGCACATTCATCAGATCATTGACATTGAATTGGCCAAGTTGTTCCATCGCATTACTGATTTGGGATATAAAATTGAATTGACAGATGCAGCCAAGGATTTCATTGCAGACAAAGGCTATGATGAAAAGTATGGTGCACGCCCTTTGAGAAGATCCATTCAGAAATATCTGGAGGATCCCATTGCAGAGGAAATCATCAATTCTAATTTACAAGAAGGCGATACGTTGTTGGTTGACTTTGATGCCAACGAGTCTAAGGTTGTGATGAAGGTAAATAAAAAAGAATCGTAATGAATATTTCCACCTACCCCTCGGCAATTTCTTGGGGCATTTGGATTCCAGTTTATGCCCTGATACTTGGTCAGGGCATTTTCTTTTCGCAAGAGATGCATCCACTTTTTATTGTCTTTCACTTCGCTTTGGCGCTATTGATTTATTTTTTAGTTGTGCGCATCAAGTACACATTGGATGATGATCAGCTTCGAATTTATATGGGACCATTTTTGTATCGGTCCATTGAAATTCAATCCATTCGGAAAATGGAAAAGAGCAACAATCCATTGAGTTCTCCGGCGGCTTCACTAAAGCGAATTGCCATACATTACAACAAGTGGGGATATGTATTAATTTCTCCGAAGGATCGAGAAAGTTTCATGGATGAGGTGTGGAAAAGAAAGGCGCAATTGGAAATCAATGCATGAAAATGTCATTGTACACCACTTGGAAAAAATGCAAGTAAAAATGCCAATCCCAAACGGCAACCATAATTGCGCCCCCTAAGGCACCGTACAAATGGGCATCATGGGCGATAAGACCATTTCCTTTTTTACTAAAATAATGTTCGAGTCCTAAAAAAACCAAGGCGCCAACCCATGCGGGCATGGGGATTATCATAAAAAAACCGACTTCCATTTCAGGAAAAATCAGCATAAAAGCCATCATGACCGCACTCACCGCGCCTGATGCGCCAACGCTGCGATAGGCATATTGGTTACTATGTTTTAAAATGGCCGGAATGGAAGCAATTGCACCTCCTACGAAATACAACAGGATGAAAAACACCTTTCCCATGAATGGGCTCCAAGGATGAAAGTATGGATTGGTTCGTGCTAGGATTTCTGGATTGGTCAAGACCCATTCCATGATTTGGCCAAACGAATAAAACGTGTACATGTTGAACCCCAAATGCATCCAATCGGCATGAACAAAAGTGTGACCAAAAATGCGATCCCACTCGTTGTTGTTTTTGACAAGATAAGGGTGCAGCGCCAATCGATTGAAGAGCGTCCAATTCTCCCAGGCCAGGTAGGAAACGATGACCGTAATTCCAATGATGATGAAAGTGATTGGGGTTATCATGATTAGCTACTATGATCGGCTACAATTTGCCATTGGCCATTGATGAATTTCCAGAGCAATGAAAACCGCCCGGAAACAGTTGTATCTGGGTACGATAAACTCCACTGCCCATCTACCCAAGCAGCATCTTGTGAAAGGATATCAAAGTGAAGGTCACTGAAATGGAGACTTCCCATCTTTTCAGGTGTATAGTTTTTTTGGTAGCGCGTCAAGGTGGCTTGCCAACCTTTGGTCACACCAGATTTCCCCATGAATCTCAATGAATCGCTGTGCCAATAAGGTTCCATGAATCCTTCAAGGCTTTTGTTGTTCCATGCAATGGCTTGTTGGTCCATAACTTGTTGAATGGCCAATTTTGGGTCAGTGGTAGTTGAACAACCAGCCAGCATCAAGATGCTGAAGAATAAAAATGTTTGAAACGATGTTTTAAACATTGAACCTAAAGTGCATGATGTCGCCATCTTGAACAATGTATTCTTTTCCTTCCACGCCCATTTTTCCTGCTTCTTTCACCGCTGCTTCTGATTTGAAATGGACGTAGTCGTTGTACTTTATAACCTCAGCACGAATAAATCCTTTTTCAAAGTCCGTATGAATAACACCAGCTGCCTGAGGGGCTGTATCCCCTTTGTGGATGGTCCAGGCTCTCACCTCCTTGACTCCAGCAGTAAAGTAGGTTTGTAAATTTAAAAGATGGTAGGCTGATTTAATCAACTTGGAAACACCGGGCTCTTCTAATCCAAGATCTTGAAGAAACATTTGACGCTCTTCAAAAGTTTCCAATGAGGCAATATCCGCTTCAATGGCAGCGCCGATGACAATGACTTGAGCGTTTTCCTCTTTTACGGCCTCTTTTACTCTTTCAACATGTGCATTTCCTGACTTTACAGAAGCTTCTTCCACATTGCACACATACATGACGGGTTTAGAAGTCAACAATTGCAAATCTTTCATCCAACGCTCTTCCTCCTCGTTCTGAGGAACCACTACCCTAGCACTTTTTCCTTGCTCCAAGTTTTCTTTGATTTGGGTATAAAAGTCAAAAAGTTTTTTGGCTTCTTTGTCGCCTGTTTTGGCTGCTTTGGCTGTTTTTTGATAGCGGGCATCAACGCTCTCCAAATCTTTGAGTTGAAGTTCGATGTCTATGATTTCTTTATCACGAACGGGATCCACACTACCGTCAACGTGCACCACGTTGGGGTCATCAAAACAACGAAGGACGTGAATGATGGCATCGGTTTCTCGAATATTGGAAAGGAATTTATTTCCCAATCCCTCGCCTTTACTGGCTCCTTTTACAAGACCCGCGATGTCCACAATTTCAATGGTGGTTGGTACAATGCGCTCTGGAGTAATCAGTTCAGCTAAAGCGGTTAATCGCTCGTCTGGAACGGTAATCGTTCCTACATTGGGTTCGATGGTACAGAAAGGGAAATTAGCAGCTTGGGCCTTTGCATTGGACAAGCAATTGAATAAAGTTGACTTCCCTACGTTGGGTAGCCCGACGATTCCGCATTTTAATGACATAAGAAAAATTTGAGGTGCAAATGTACGATTGCGCTCGCTGTTTTATACATTTGTAAAAACAAAATAAAATGGGACATCACGAAGAACATCATGGCCATCATGAGGCTGAACAAAATGAGATTGGCGGTCCAGTGACCTTAGCCGTTATGCTATTTGCTATTGCTGTAATCGTTATTTATTTTATGATAGCTTGGTCTGATCGTTGATCAACAGAATAGACATTAAAAAAGCGCCAAATGGCGCTTTTTTCGTTTATGGTAAAATGATCATGCGACGATTATTCTTCGAATCCTTTGGGCTGTTTAATGGTGAAAACCCTAGAAATGTTGAATCCGAATTGAATGTCACCTTTGTTCCAATTGCCAGTGGTCTCGGATATAAAACCTTTCTCGTTCATTGAGCTGCTGTTGGTTAGATGCAATTGAAATACGTGACCACCTGTTTCTAAATCGACTCCTAAGCTTAAGCTGTTGTTAACCTGAGCACCAATATTCTTGGTGATTAAACTAAAGTATTCTGCATTGACAGCCAATCTTCTGGTCAATTTGTATCTACCGCCATAACCAATGGCCAAAACATCATGTGCAATGGCTGAAGTTTCTACCAAATTGCGGTGAATGTGGGTTGGAGAGATTTGCAAGGACAATTGGTCATTCATTTTTCGCGCAATGAGCAATTGATTGCAGAAGTACAATCGAGAAGTAAAAAAGTTGTCTCTGCTGGGATCGGCCCAGGCCGTTCCTCTCATGACCGTAGAACCAAAGTAGGATAAAGAAATTGGCATATGTTTCGGGCCGGTTTCGACTTGTCTCAATAATTTAATTTTGGTAAAGGCGTCCACCTCTTCATTGACATTGGAGCGACCAATACCGATCATCACTCTGTCGGTAACCCCATACTCAAAGCCCAAACGCATACTGGCCAAATCCAAACCAAAGAGTTTGTGAATGCCGGTATTAAAAGTGCCAAAACGGTGGCTAACGCGGAAGTCCATCACTCCTCCAGCGACGTTGTCAATGGATTGACCATTGATTACACGCGTTGATTTAAACGTGGCCGTTGAATATATAATGGGGTCATCATCTCCGAGGATGGATAAAAGATCGGTGGTATCTGTTTGTCCTATTGCAATTAGACCTTGAAAAAATATCAAAGTCAAAATAAAAAATGCTCTCTGAATCATCTTACTTTTTAAATTCTGTTAGTTCTGCTTTGGCGGTGACCTCCATTGATTCAGAAATGTTGTTCTTCAAATTGGCTTCGATCTTGATGTTGTGATCAGAACACTTTACATTGAATTTGGTCTCGGCGATGACTTTACCTCCTGAAACTTTGAATGTGGCTTCTGTGGTGTAGGACTTGCTTACTCCATGAATGTCTAAATTGCCCGTGATTTTTGTTTTGTATACACCATCTTTTTTGATGTTGACCGAACCAACATTCTGAATTTTTCCTTTGAAAGTTGCTTTAGGAAATTTTGAGCTCTCCACATAGTTTTCATTGTAATGCTCTTCCATCAGCGCCTTTTCAAATTTGAAATTGGTTTGAAGTGCGGAAACTTGAATATCACCTGTAGCCCAATCAATCACATAGCTCACGTTGTTATTATTGGCTTTGATGTCTTCCATGTTCGTCTTGGAAAAGAAACCCAAAAAACCTGTTCTCGTAGCGTATTTCTGTGCAAAAATGGATGTTGTCATGAAGAACAACGAAAGGAAAAGGAGATTTTTCATATTTTTTTTTTCAAATGATTTTTCAATTATTGTACCAATACCGCTTGATTCAACTGGACATTACCTCCCAATAAGTCATCTGCTAGGTAGCCTGCGCACAAACCTCTTATTTTGACGGATTGTCCTATTTGAATGTTTTCCGTTGCCTTCAAGAATGAAATGGATATGACACCCATATCATCAGAGCCTGTTGTCAAGACGCACTTACTGCCTGAAGAGTCTTGTGCGACAGACTCAACGGAGCCTGAAATTTCAAGATTTTTATTGAGGTATTTCTTGGCTGACTCTTCTGGGTTGTTTTTAAATTCCTCGTACAAAGCTGGAGCTTGAATAGAAGCGAAAACTTCTTCTGTGGCGGCTGATTTAGCAGGTTTATTCCACAAATAAATTCCATAAATCACTGCTCCTAGAAGTACAAATGATAAAATGATAAGACCTTTTTTCATAGAACAAAATTAAGATATTGCCCCCCTTCAAGCTTAGATTTGTAACAATTAAATAACAAATGAAGAAAATCATTTTTTTAGTTCTTGGATTTTGCACACTGACAACATTGAAGTCTCAAGACACGATTCGTGTTTGCTTTTTGGGCAATAGTTATACGGCTGTCAACAATCTTCCTTCATTGATCCAGCAGTGTGCGGCATCTACTGGGAAGGTTGTAATTTCAAGCAGTAGCACACCTGGAGGATATTCCTTTGCTCAGCACGTTAACAATTCAACTTCTGTGGGACTGATTCAGCAAGGTGATTGGGATTATGTTGTTTTACAAGAACAAAGTCAGATCCCTAGTTTTCCTTTTGATCAAGTAGAAACGCAATGTTTTCCTTTTGCTGCACAGTTGAATGACAGTATTGAGAAATATTCTCGTTGTGGGGAGACCGTTTTCTATCAGACTTGGGGAAGACAGAATGGCGATGCATCCAATTGTCCCAATTGGCCGCCTGTATGCACTTATGAGGGAATGGATAGTTTGCTTCGAATAAGATATCAGACGATGGCAGATGATAATCAGGCGTTGGTTTCTCCTGTCGGTGCATGTTGGCGATATATCAGGACGCATTACCCCAATTACAATCTTTACAATGCCGATCAATCGCATCCATCATTATTTGGCAGTTATGTTGGTTCGTTGTGTTTTTATGCTACATTTTTTAGACAGTCACCAGATGCTGTTACTTTCAACGCAGGATTGACGGTTGAAGAAGTAGCCATTGCCAAGGAAGCGGTCAATGAAATCGTAGTTGGTAATTGGCTGGAATGGAATATTGGTGAGTATGACTTTGTTGTACAATCAACATTGGATACAGTGGATTATTCAATCGTGGTGGATTCTGATTGTTTGGATTGTGATTCAATACATTGGTATGTCGGTGATGGCGCAGTTTACGATGTCCCTTCATTTACCCATACCTATGCACAGCCGGGAATGTATGGAATAACAATGGTTGCCTATCAATGTGGGGAGTATGATTCACAATATTGGGAAGTTTACATTGAGAATCCAACAATAATTGAAGATCAACAACAACATTTGGTGATCATTGACCGAATAAACCATGACCATATTCGAATCCGAAATAAAGGTCAAAAGAAATTGGAATTGGCTTTATTTATGAGCAATGGGGAATTGTTAAAAATCTATTCGTTGGAAGGAAAGGATGAAAGTACAATCGTGTTGCCCAGGTTAATTTCGGGGTTGTATATTCTGAAAGCATTGGGCATCGAACAAGAGCCATCTTTCAAATTCAATTATTAACGGATGTTCGTCAATAAATTAACAAAAATAAAATTATTGGTGGCGATGAGACAGACTACTTTTGCGCCCAATTGACTCTCCCGAAAGGGGTTTTTCATAGGTTTAAAGAGTCTTTAGTTAAGGTAAGGCAAAACCCGGAAACGTCCGGGTTTTGTTTTTTTTTAAAGAATAGCGATTGGATTTGAATTGGTTGCCAGAATGGATAAAATTATTTTTGAGCCTTTTTGTATAGTCCCATTGAAACCAGTACGAACAAGATGTTTGGTATCCAAACCGCGAGAATAACATGTATTCCCACTTTCATGGCTGCCACTGCGGCCACTTTACTGATGAACACATAAATGAATCCAATGACCACAGCCAGAAGTAGGTGAACACCGGTACCTCCTCTGATTTTTCTTGATGCAATCGTTACAGCAATAAAAGTGAGAATGAAGATGGCAAAAGCATTGGAAGTTCTTGTATGATACTCAACTTCAAATTCCGCAACCCTACCCGATCCACTTAATCTTTGATCTTCTATAAATTGCAGCAGTTCAGGAGAAGTCATGGTGCTCATGATTTCGGCGCGCAAGGCAAAGTCCTCAATGGTCATGGGCAAAATGGTATCCAACTTAATTTTGAAAATTACTTTTTCTTGTCCTTTGCTGTCCCATGATCGAACAACAGGTCGCTCAATACTCCATTGGGTTGAATTGGGTTTTGTGCTGGCACCCAAGGCCGTTATTTTTTGGACCAGTTGTCCATCCTCCCATTTTTCTAAGGCAAACTGTGAACCACTGGATTTTTCTGCATTTACCCGATAGAAATACGCTATAATCCCTGGCTCTACTTCACGATGTAAATTGGTTTCACTTACCGTTAAGGCCTTTTTGATGTAGGCCAATTCAAAATCATAACGTGTCCTATTGGCCCAAGGAACGATGTAATGACTCAGTAGTAATGAAAGAACAACCATGGCTGAAGACGCCATCAGAAAAGGTTTAAGCATCCGGTTGTAGGATATGCCCCCGCATAAAATGGCAATGATTTCGCTCTGTTGAGCCATTTTACTGGTAAACCAAATGACCGTTAGAAAAATGATAAAAGAAGAAAGCAAATTGCCAAAATAAAAACAAAAGTTTACGTAGTAATAAATGACAATTTGCCAAAAACTGGCTTTAGACTGAAGAAAATCATCTATGTTTTCTGAAACATCGAAAATGACGGCAATAATGACAAATGCTAAAATCATGAACAAGAATGTGCCCATGAATTTTTTTATTACAAATTTGTCCAGGGTGCTGATCACAGGCGTTGCATCAATTGAGGTATCATTTTTTCTTTCCAATCTCTGAACGTGCCGTCCAAAATTTTTGCTCTTGCCATTTTTACCAAACGCAAATAAAAATTCAAGTTGTGCGCTGTAGCAATTTGCAAAGCAAGTATTTCATCCGCTATGAAGAGATGTCGGACATAGGCTTTTGAATAAAAGGAATCTACATAACTCTCTCCTGTTTCATCCAAAGGCGAAAAATCTTTTTCCCATTTCTTGTTTCGCATATTCAGAATGCCATTCCAAGTAAACAATTGTCCATTGCGGGCATTTCTTGTAGGCATGACACAGTCAAACATATCCACGCCAAGTCCTATGGATTCGAGAATATTTGCGGGTGTTCCCACGCCCATGAGGTATCTGGGTTTGTCAGAAGGCAGAATATCACAGACCTCTTCAGTCATTCTGTACATGTCTTCATGGGGCTCCCCTACGCTTAATCCTCCAATTGCATTGCCTTCCGCATTTTTGCTGGCTACGAATTCCGCGCTTTCTTTTCTCAAGTCCGAGAAAGTTGAACCTTGAACAATGGGAAACAAACTTTGGTGATGACCATAAAGGGGTTGGGTTTCTTGTATGCGATTGAAACAGCGATCTAGCCATTGGTTTGTGATGCGCAAGCTGTTTTTCGCATAGGTATAATCACATGGATAAGGAGGACATTCATCAAAGGCCATGATGATATCCGCGCCAATGATGCGCTGAATATCCATTACTCGCTCAGGTGTAAAGGTGTGTCTTGAGCCATCAATGTGAGACTGAAAGACAACTCCCTCTTCTTTGATTTTTCGATTGCCAGACAAGCTATAGACTTGATACCCTCCGCTATCCGTTAATATGGGACGATCCCAACCATTGAATTTGTGCAACCCACCGGCCGCTTCCATAATTTCTAAACCTGGACGGAGATACAAGTGGTATGTATTGCCCAAAATGATTTCAGCCTTGACGTCATTTTTAAGATCCTGTTGTGTAATTGCCTTTACAGTACCAGCAGTGCCAACAGGCATAAAAATGGGAGTTTCTATCACTCCATGATCCGTGGTTATCTTCCCTGCCCTTGCTTTGGATAGCGCGTCTTTGCCTTCTAATTCAAACATTAAACCCATTTTACAAAACTAATCAAAAGTAGTGGCATGAAAAGCGTGGATTGATGGATTACCTTTGCTGCATGACCGATATAATACACAGAGCAGGTTTTGTCAATATTATTGGATTGCCCAATGCTGGCAAATCCACGTTGATGAATGCCTTGTTGGGCCAGAAGTTGAGCATTGTTACAGCCAAAGCTCAAACTACGCGCCACCGCATCATGGGGATTTTGAATGGAGATGATTATCAAATTGTTTACAGTGATACCCCTGGAGTCCTTGATCCCAAGTACAAACTGCATGAGGGCATGATGAAAGCAGTTGGTTCAGCACTATCTGATGCTGATTTGATCCTAATGGTCATCGATGCGCATGATAAAACACCGTTTCATGCTGACACTTTGAACAAAATCAAAAAAATGGATGTTCCCATTTTTGTTGTTTTGAATAAATTGGATTTAATTGGTAATGAAATGGCGGATGCTTTGTTTCAGTTTTGGACAGCAGAGTTGCCCAATGCCATGATTTATCCTGTAAGTGCATTAACCCATCTTTATACCAAGGAATTGTTGGCCAAGATTGTTTCTACTCTGCCACCTGGTCCCCCCTATTTCCCTAAAGATGAGTTATCTGATCGAACACTTCGTTTTTTCTGCAGTGAAATTGTTCGAGAAAAGATTTTGAAATATTACAACAAAGAAATTCCCTACTCTTGTGAGGTACAAATTGAATCTTTCAAGGAGGAAGATCATGTCACCAAAATCAGAGCGATCATTTTGACAGAGCGAGAATCACAAAAGGCAATCATCATTGGCCATCAGGGAAGTGCGATAAAAAGAATGGCTACTTCTGCTCGAAAAGAGATGGAAGCTTTTTTGGGAAAGAAGGTTTTCTTAGAAACTTTTATCAAGGTTGATCCCGACTGGCGGAACAATGTGAATCGTTTGAAGTCCATGGGATATTGGGAGTAGCATGATGGTGGTTTTTCCTAATTGTAAAATCAATCTGGGGTTGTATGTGACCCACAAGAGACCGGATGGATACCACCATTTGGAGTCCATTTTTTTGCCTGTTCCTTTTACAGATGCATTGGAGATCATTCCCAATGGAACGGAAAATTGTCAAGTTTTTACTTACCAAAGTCCTATTGAAATTGCTGTTGAGGAACACTCTTGTTACCAAGTCTGGTCTTTATTGAGAAAACACCATTCGATCAGTGGTGTGGATATTCATCTCATTAAAAACATTCCAAGCGGAGCTGGTCTTGGAGGCGGTTCATCAGATGCAGCATTCACCTTAATGCAGTTGAATGCCATTTTTAATATTGGATTGTCGCAGTTGCAGATGATCGATTATGCTGCTCAGTTGGGCAGTGATCAGGCCTTTTTCATTTGGAATCAGCCCTGTTATTTGAGTGGCAGCGGACCTGAAATAGCGCCATTTGCATTTGAACAAGATTTTAAAATACAGTTGTCTTTTCCTAATGTGCATATTTCCACCAAGGAGGCGTATGCGGGATTGGTTCCTCACGAAATGGAATTCGATTTGCGTGAATTGAAACAATTCCCGAAGAAAGACTGGCGTCATTTCTTACGCAATGATTTCCAGGTTTCAGCTGTGAAACGTTTTCCCGTTATTCAAAAACACATTGATCATTTTTACGACCAAGGTGCCTTTTATGCTGCGATGAGCGGAAGTGGAAGCGCTGTATTTGGATTATTTGATTAACGCATCAAGGTTAGCCACTCATGGAAATCATATACTGTTCCATCATACATCTTGATGGTACCAATAAATAAGTATTGACCTTCAGCCGCAGGATTTCCCTTTATTTTTCCATCCCAACCCTTGTTGACATTGTCCCATTCATAAACGGAGTTGCCCCATCGGTTAAAAATTTTACCGGTGAATTTTTCGACAGTAAACTCTCCGCAATCATAGTAGAAGCCACCATTGAAATTCTCACAGCTCACGCGGTAGACATCATTTTCACCATCACCGTTAGGAGAAAAAACATTGAACGAAGCCAACTCTGCGTAATCGTATACAAAGACAACAAATGTTTTCACATCGGTACAGCCACCAGGACCGATGACGTTCATGACTACATTGAAGTAGCCCAATGAATCAAACAGATGCGTGGTTGTTACTCCTTCCGCTGCCTCTGTCCATTCTCCATCACCCCAAAAATATTGAACTTGACTATTGAAAGCACTTATATCATGGATAGAAAGATTCAGCGGAATATAACCTTCAACGGTATCATTGACCATGATCAAAGAGTCGATGGCAAATTGAGCAACCGGAACTTCTATTGTCCCAACTGTGCTATTAAACGTTTCAATACAACCATGACCATCTGTCACCGTAACATAGTAAGTTCCATTGTTTAGATTGGTCTGCGTGTTGGAAGTGCTGGATTGGTTGAGCCAAGAATATTGGTAATTGGGGGTTCCTCCATTAATGGCTACGGACAAAGCACCAGAAGCTAAGCTATCACCACAAATGTCATCGGTCACTGTAAAGTTGGCTTGAATGGCTGTGGGTTGACCCAAAGTGAAATTTTGCGTTTGATCGCATCCATTGGCATCCGTAACTGTGACGGATTGGGCGCCAGCAGTAAGATTATTTACGGTGGAGGCCGTTAAATTGGACTGTGACCATGCAAAAGAATAGTCAGGAGTACCACCCGTAACATTGGCAGTACCTATTCCATCGTTCCCTCCATTGCATAACGGTTGTGTAGTGATGACATTCACTACGAAAGGTTGAGGTTCAGTCATGGTTGCATTATCGGATGCGGTGCATCCATTGGCATCTGTTACGGTTACAGAAAAGTTTCCAGCACTTAAAGCGTCTGCAAAACTTCCTGTTTCCATATTGGACCAAAGAATATTATAGTTTAAAGTTCCGCCGTTCAC
>JBDKGG010000019.1:0-13327 GCA_039798325.1 Bacteroidota bacterium | reverse complement strand
AACCATTGGTCACCACTTCCTCACGATCCGTCGCGCATGGCGCAATGATTCCACCTGGACACATGCAAAAAGAATACACCCCTCTGCCATTCACCTGCTCAACCCATGAATAAGCAGCTGCAGGCAAGGCTTCGTGGCGAATCTCGCAATGGTATTGTTGCGCATCAATGACGGATTGTGGATGCTCCACCCGTACACCTAATGCAAATGATTTGAATTGCACTTCCAATCCTTTGTTGTGCAATAGTTCAAAAATATCACGGGCACTGTGACCAGTGGCCAAAACAATGTCATCACAAATGGTTGATTCACCCGCGGCATCCATCGCTGAAAGACGACCATCTGGATTGTCTTTAAAATCAACAAACTTTTTTGAAAAAACAATCTCCCCGCCACAAGCCAAAATGTGCTCACGCATTTGCGTGATGACTTGGGGCAATTTATTGGTACCAATATGGGGGTGACTTTCGATTAAGATGCGCTGATCTGCGCCGAACTGAACCAACGCGTGTAAAATAGCTTTGACATCGCCTCTTTTGGTAGAACGGGTGTACAATTTCCCATCGGAGTATGTTCCTGCTCCACCCTCTCCAAAACAATAATTGGATTCTGGATTGACCGTTTGATCCTTGGTGATGGCCGCCAAATCACGGCGGCGCTGACGCACATCATGGCCGCGTTCCCAAATGATGGGCTTGATGCCCTTCTCTATCAGTTTCAATGCACAAAACAAACCGGCAGGACCAGAACCCACGATGAGCACTTTTTTGGCCTCATCGCTCACGTTGGGATAAACAATGGGATTCCACTGGATGGGATTCTCGTCTTGGGCATGAATGGCGACCTGCAATCGAAATACGGGACGCTTGCGCGCATCAATACTGGACTTGACAATGGTGCTAGAAAATTTTTGGGGCGAAACACCTATCTTCTGACAGGCCAAAAGATGAATCTTTTTCAAATCATCGATCTCCTCTGGAGACACTACTATTTCTATGGTTTCATTCATGTCAGTCTATTCAACCGAAAGGCGTAAAGATACACCAATGAGCCGATAAGATTTCCTATCTTCGTTGCCTGATTATGGAGAAAGAAATAGCCATCCCTTTTGCGCAAGGAAACCTCACCAAAGAAGAGGTCATGAAGCTGTATGCAGCCATCTTGCTTCCAAGAATGATTGAGGAAAAAATGTTGAGTCAATTGCGCTTGGGAAAAATTTCCAAGTGGTTCAGCTCATATGGTCAGGAGGCCATCTCTGTGGGCATTACAGAGGCCATGGAAGATGATGAATTCATTTTGCCCATGCACCGCAACTTGGGTGTTTTCACTTCGCGAAAATTGGATTTGGAGCAATTGTTTGCACAATTCCAAGGCAAGAAAACGGGATTCACCAAGGGCCGTGATCGTTCATTTCACTTTGGAACCAAGGCGCATCATTTGGTGGGCATGATTTCCCATTTGGGTCCGCAGTTGGGTATTGCCGATGGAATCGCTTTGGCGCAAAAGCTGGAAAAAAACCCCAAAGGAACAGTGGTTTTTTCTGGTGACGGTGGGGCCAGCGAAGGTGATTTTCACGAAGCGTTGAATGTTGCTGCCGTTTGGCAGCTGCCTGTGATTTTTGCCATAGAAAACAACGCATGGGGATTGTCTACACCCAGCAATGAGCAATTCAGATGCAAGCAATTCATCGATAAAGCCATTGGCTATGGCATTCCCGCAGAGGATGCCGTGCAGATTGATGGAAACAATATTTTGGAAGTATACTCCACCGTCAAAAGATTATTGGAGAGCATTCGTGAAAATCCACGACCCATCCTATTGGAGTTGATGACTTTCCGAATCCGAGGGCATGAGGAGGCCAGCGGAACCAAATACTATCCCCAAGGATTGATAGATACATGGACGAAAAAAGATCCTGTTGACAATTTCGAGAATTGGCTTATTCAACAAAAATTCATTTCTGCAGGAGAAGCAGAAGCCCATCGAGAAGCAATCAAACTCAAAATCAATGCAGCGCTGAAGACCGTTTATGCATTGCCAGAAATAACGCCAGATGAGGTGGAAGAGCGTGCAGATGTGTTTGCTCCTTTCCATGATTCAGCTACACATCCTGTTGGCACAAAAGTCAACATGCGATTTATTGATGCCATTTCTGATGGATTGAAAGAATCCATGAAAAAGCACGATAAGCTGGTGTTAATGGGACAGGATATTGCAGATTACGGCGGAGTATTCAAGGTTACCGAAGGGTTTGTAGAAGCATTTGGAAAAGACCGTGTTCGCAATACGCCATTGTGCGAGTCAGCCATTGTGGGCGCAGGTTTGGGACTGAGCATGAAAGGTTGGAAAGCGATGGTGGAAATGCAGTTTGCGGATTTCGTTACCTGCGGGTTTAACCAAATCGTGAACAATTTGGCCAAACTGCATTACCGTTGGGAAGAAAACGCAGATGTGGTGGTTCGATTGCCATCCGGTGCCAGTGTTGCTGCTGGTCCTTTTCATAGCCAAACCAATGAGGCGTGGTTCTTCCATGTTCCAGGATTGAAAATAGCTTACCCTGCATTCCCAGAGGATGCCAAAGGGTTGTTGTGTCGCGCATTTGAAGATCCGAATCCTGTATTATTCATCGAGCACAAAGCGCTTTACAGAAGCATAGAAGGAGAAGTTCCAGAAGGTTATTATTCTTTGGAGTTTGGTAAGGCCAGGATCATTCAATCCGGCAACAAAGCCACGGTAATTACTTATGGATTGGGGGTTCACTGGATGATGGATTATCTGAAACAACATCCAGCAGACATTGAATTGATTGATTTGCGAACCCTTTCACCTTTGGATTATGACACGATTTTTGAAAGTGTTCAAAAAACAGGTCGTGCACTTATTGTACATGAAGACAACCAAACTGGAGGAATCGGAGGAGAGATTTCTGCGCGCATTACAGAAGAATGTTTCCAATATTTGGATGCTCCAGTGATGCGATGTGCGAGCATGGATACACCCATTCCATTCAGTGCTGTCTTGGAAAATCAGTATTTGGCCAATCGCAAGTTGGTTGAGACCATGGAGAAATTGCTCAATTATTGAGTTGATTATGGATAACAAAAATGGCGACCAAATGGTCGCCATTTTTATTTCAATTGGTCAAGAATTATCTTAATCCAACTACTCCTCCAATGTTGTAACGAATACCAATTTCATGTGCGCCTTGAGAGAATGCTGTTAAACCGGAAATGGTTCTATCATAAGCATAAGCAATTCTGAAGTTCTCGCTCACCAACCACTCTGCGTTTAAGATCAAGGCATCCCCTACTCTGTAACCTGCGCCAACACCCACTTTCTTCATCCAAAAGGCCATAGCTCCCAATTCCATCATTGGAGAAACATTTTCTGTCCATTTGAGCAAAACAAAGGGTTTCAAATCCACCATTGGGTTGACATTCACGATTCCACCAGCGGTTAAAAAGCTGTGTGCTGAAGCATAGGCAGATTGAAGATCTCCTGTGGTGGCTTTGCCCCATTCTGATTTCAACAAGTTGGGAACTGAAAAACCGGCCCAAAAGTTTTTGGAATAGAGATAACCACCGGCACCAAATTTCAAACTGGTCTTTTGAATATCTGCAGCAAACGCGTTGTCCACTTCGCTTGAAATGGTATGTTGAATGCCTGAAAGACCGCCCGTAAATTGCTCCAATCCGACATTCAAAGCCAAAGACAAATTGAATTTGGTCATGGTCAAATGGTAAGCTTGGGCTACTTGCAATACGTTTCTTGAAAGTGAGCCAATGCGATCGCCATAATAGCTTACGCCGGTAGCCAACTTATCGCTGAAATAACGTTTTTGGAAATTGGCGCCGAAGGTTCTTGGACTTTTGTCCATTCCCATCCATTGGTTACGGTAACTTACATTGGCCTCCATTCCTCCTCTGGATCCAGCAAAAGCGGGATTAACCAATAAGGTATTGAATTGATGTAAGGTGTATTGAGGATCTTGCTGCGCCCAAAAAACGGCAGGAAGACAGATCATCAAAAGGGCAATTATTTTTTTCATCTTATTCGTTATTAAGTGAATTATCTCCAAATGGTTAATGGATGGGTCTTTTCAAATCCTTCGCCAGCAATGCGCACAACATAATAGTACACTCCAGAAGGCAGTGCTTCGTCATCATTGTTCACACCCGTCCAAGTGTTCTTGTAATCTGAACTTTCAAATACCAAAGCGCCCCATCTGTTGTAAACTTCTAATTCAACCACTGCACCATATGGCAACTGTTGGATTTCAAAGACGTCATTGACTCCATCTTTATTGGGACTAAATCCTTCTGGAATAAATATTGAACATTGATCCGTATCCAAAGTATTGGGTATTCCATCATTGTCACAATCATCACCCGTAATGCCATCACCGTTGAAATCATCTTCCACTGTATCCAGCAATCCATCATTGTCATCATCGGCATCCAATCCGTTCTCTATCCCATCTCCATCAGTATCTACCATGTCTTCATCAATGACTCCATCACAGTTGTCATCAATGCCGTTAAATGCTTCTATGACACCTGGGTTGATGTTGGCATCGGTGTCATCGCAATCCCCTGTTTCAGTGGCGAAGCCAATGGTAGGAGCTTGGCATAAGGTATCTGATTCAGAAGTTCCGTATCCATCAATATCTTGGTCTACATAGTAAACCACAAATACCAAATTGTCGTCGATCAAATTGTTACAGTCGTCATCTATGCCATTGCATGCCTCAACTTGGCCAGGGAAAATGGCAGCGTTACTGTCGTCACAATCGTCAATGTTGGAATAACCATCGCCGTCTGCATCAAATGCGCAATCTTCATTCACCAAACCATTACAATTTTCATCAATCGTATTTCCACACAATTCAGAAGTGCCCGGATTGATAGTGTTGTCATTCTCGTTGCAATCATCATTGGTTGCTACGCCGCAAGCGTCAAATCCTAAACCACCAAAGCCATCATTGTCATTGTCCTGGTAAGTAATTACTGCGTCATCGCAGTCATCTGAATTGGAAACATAACCAGCACTTGGACTACAACCGTATTGAACATTCTGGGCATTACCAAAACCATCACCATCCGCATCAGAATAGTACGCAATCAAAACACCATTGTCTATTTCACCATCACAATCATCATCCAAATTGTTGCAAACTTCATTGGAGGCATAAATACAAGTTGCCGCGTCAGTGGCATTCATATCATAATTACAGGCCGATGGATCCATACAACCCACTATTTCAACCTCATTGCACACTCCGTCCATATCGGTGTCATTGATACAAGTAGTATCGCAGTTGTAATAAATAGCAATCGGTGTATAACAAGAATTGTCTGGTGTGTTGGCCAATGGGTTGTAATTACATGCCGTGGCATCCATACAACCGATAACAACTGGAATACAAGATCCGTCATTGGTATTGGCAGATGGATTGTAATTGATGGCCGCAGCATCCGTACAACCCGCAACGACAGCGATACAGGTTCCATTTTCCGTATTGGCTGTTGGATCATAATTGAATGCTTGTGCATCCGTACATCCTTCGATTACCGGAACGCAAGTTCCATCTTCAGTGTTGGCAGCGGGATTATAGTTGAATGCAGCAGGGTCAGTACAGCCCAAAACTATACAAATGACATCACCTCCTTGGCAATCATTGTCTATTCCGTCACCGCAAACCTCAGTTGTTCCTGGAGAAATGGCGCCATCGGCATCATCACAGTCTGAATTGGAAATGGAAGACCCACATGCTGTGTTATTGCCGGCACCAAATCCATCACCATCCATATCCTCGTAGGACAATGCGCTATCGTCACAATCATCGAAGTTGGTAACATAACCCACGGGCAATTCGCAGGCCTCGGTAGTGGTCATGTCAGTTCCAAATCCATCCCCATCAGCATCCAAGTAATAGGTAGTGGTAACGAACTCATCGATCTCTTCATCACAGTCATCATCAATCAAATTACAAACTTCAATGGCTTCAGGATAAACCATGTTGTCTGCATCGTTGCAATCCAAATTGTTATCTGCCGTTCCACATGAAGTCCATTCGCCCACACCAAAACCGTCGCTATCCAAATCATCAAAGGTTAGTGCATTGTCATCACAATCATCGAAATTGATTACGAATCCTTGCGGTAACTCGCAAGATTCTTGGGTGACATTGACATCACCAAAACCATCTCCATCTGCATCTGCATAATAGGTTGAAGTAACAAACTCATCAACTGCCAAATCGCAGTCATCATCGATACCATTACAAACCTCTATGGCATCCGGATTAACCGCTGCATGGTTATCCATGCAATCATCCGTGTTGTTTACTGTTCCACAAGCCGTGTAATTTCCAGCGCCAAATCCATCGCCATCCAAATCGTCAAAGGTCAAAGCATTGTCGTCGCAGTCACTAAAATTGTCCACATATCCCAATGGCATATCACAAGCATCTTGCGGTGAAAGTGGGGATCCAAATCCATCTCCATCCGCATCCAAGTAGTAGGTCACCGTAACTCCTTCATCCACCTCATCATTGCAGTTGTCATCGATATTGTTGCACAACTCAGTAACCTCTGGATGAACATTGAACTGGTTGTCATCACAATCCAAATTGTTGAACACAGATCCACAAGCCGTTGGATTGCCTATGCCATAAGCATCACCATCCAAATCTTCGTAAGTCAAATTGGAATCATCGCAATCATCTAAATTCTCAACAAAACCATTGAAGGGAGCACAAGCATATACAATACTATCCGTAGAACCAAATCCATCACCATCGGCATCGATATAGAAAGAAAGCAAAACACCATTGTCCACTTCTCCATCACAATCCTCATCCAATCCATTGCATATTTCAGCTTGAGCATAGACACAAGCACCTGGATCCGTAGCAAACTCATTATAATTGCATGCCGATGGGTCGATACAACCCCCTACTTCCATTTCATCACAAATTCCATCACCATCCGTATCAATCAAACAATTTCCAACGCAATCCAAGAAATAAGCCTCTGGATAAAAGCAAGATCCATCTTCATTTGTTGCTGACGCATTATAATTACAGGCGCTGGCATCCGTACATCCAAAATTGGCGCAGATATCATCCCATCCATTGCAATCCTCATCTATTTCATTTCCGCATAATTCAATGGCAGCAGGAGAAATCAATTGATTCGCATCATCACAATCTCCATTGATGGTCACATCACCACAATCCAATGCAGCACCAGAACCAAAACCATCACCATCCAAATCGGCATACATCAACGCAGCGTCATCACAATCATCCAAATTGGTAACATATCCAATTGGAAGTTCACATGCCATAATCATGTCATCTGCCCAACCAAAACCATCACCATCAGCGTCCAAATAATAGGCATTGGTTACACCATTATCTACTTCACCATCGCAATCATCATCCAATCCATTGCACACTTCAGAAGTCATAGCCAGCACTGATGGGTCGTTATCATCACAATCCCCATTGACGGAGACATCACCGCATGCCAGAGCTGGACCCGAACCGTAACCATCTCCATCCAAATCCGCATACATTAGCATATTGTCATCGCAATCCTCCAAATTGGTGACGTACCCAACAGGAGATTCGCATGCCATGGTCATTCCATCAGCCCAACCAAAACCATCACCATCAGCATCCAAATAAAACGGATTGGTGACACCATTGTCCGTTTCACCATCGCAGTCATCATCTAATCCATTACAGACCTCTGTCGAAACTGAAAACACAGAAGGATTGCTATCGTCGCAATCGCTGTTATTGGAAACATCTCCGCAATCCAAGGCTGAACCGGAACCATAACCATCGCCATCCAGATCAGCGTACAACCATGTGTTGTCATCACAATCTGTAGAATTGTATACATATCCTACTGGCTGATCGCAAGCAGCTTGCGTCTGATTTGCCCAACCAAAACCATCACCATCAGCATCCTGATAAAAAGTTATGGTCACGCCATTGTCCAACTCCCCATCACAATCATCATCCAATCCATTGCAAATCTCTGAGCTACCTAAGTAAATGTTACTATTGCTATCATCACAATCCCCAGGATTGTCCACATACCCGGGTTGGAGTTCACAATAATATTCCTCCATGTACATGTTTCCGTATCCATCCGAATCCCCATCAGGATAATAGGGAGAGGGCAATACACAACTGCCATCTTCTTCTGTTGCGCTGGGATCGAAATTACAAGCTGTGGGGTCGGTGCATCCTATAACGGGACCTTCACCAATGGCCATTGCGTTGTTGCTACCTGCCCATTGCATGAATAGCAATAGAATGAAAGCGCTCCAATGAGGTAAAAAAAGTTTCTTCTGCATAATATGGATTTTGCTTCAACGAATTTAGGACGCTTTGCAGGGTCTATTTTTCTCTTAGTATGAAACTATTAACAAGATAATATTAACTAAAATGGGGGACTAAGCCCCCATTTTCTATCTTCCTATTACTGACTAATCTTTTTGGATAATTCGTGTGTCCGTGCCATTCTCGTTCATTAAAACCAGAACATAATTTCCTGATGCAATATCTTGAAGACCAAATTCAACAGTATTCAATCCGGAAAATGCCATCCATTTTTGCTCGATAATTTTTCTTCCTGTCAAATCGAATAAAGCAACATTCACCACGCCTTCCTCTAGGGAGTGAAATGATATATTGACATTGCCTTGCGTAGGGTTTGGAAAAGCATTAGCAATAGACAAAGCTGCACTTTCTGTAAAAACGGTTTCTGCTGTTGCACCTTCTTGCATTTCTCTGAAAGCAATAGATGAGGTACTGGCACGAAGGGTATAACAAGCATTGGCATTGAAAGCCCCGTTAAATCCATAAACGTAAACACGGTAAGTTCCTGTGGCACCATTATTATATATAATTGACTCGGATGTCAAACCGGTATTGGCTGAAGTACTAACAAGGGTGTTATTTCTGTACAACTTCACATCATAATCTGCTGGTAAATTGAACAAATCAATTCTGATATTCTTGTCGGCTGTTGTCGTCACAAAGTTGAAATAATCCTTATCGGTACTGGTCGCAATTCTTGCTGTAATATCCGTGTTCTTGGCAATGGTTTTGGATGTGCTCAAGGTGTTATTGCTCTCATAGTTATCCGTGCATGTTGCCGCTACAGCGGTAGTCGCAAATGAACCCATTGCGCTATAGTTTCCTATTCCAGCACTGCAGGTAGCCGACACTTGGAAATTGTAGGTTGTCCCTGCTATTAAGCCCGTTAATGATAAACTTAATGATGAGGTTGTTGTGGTAATCCAAGTTGCCGCGGTGCTCACTTTATATTGAACATTGTATGAGGTGGCGCCCGTAACCGCTGACCAATTTAACGTTGCGCCAGTTTGCGTAATGCCGGAAGTAGTGCCTAAGGTGGGGACACCACAAAGGATTGGAGTTGGAGTACTGCAACCATTAGAGGTAAGCAAGGAGGCTCTGGCTCCACCCGAAGCAAACAAGGCTTGCATACGTGCCGATTGTCCTGCGGAAAACATGTACATACAAGCGTCATCAGTGTAATCCATGTAATTCATGGTCATTTCCACTGGGGCTCCTGTGCATGTGCTGTAATGGGGGTAAGTGGGGCAACCAAAATTGGAAGTATTGTGCGTAGGCGTATCGTTCACTAAATCACTGCCGCAATTGGCATCTCCCCAAATGTGACGAAGATTTAACCAATGACCAACCTCGTGCGTAGCTGTTCTTCCTTTATTAAATGGAGCTGTTGCAGTTCCTGTTGTACCCAAATAGCGGTAGTCAATCACCACTCCATCAGTAGCAGCCGCGCCACCTGGGAACTGCGCATATCCCAATATACCTCCGCTAAGTGTGCAAACCCAAATATTTAAATACTTGGTAGCATCCCAAGCATCCTTTCCACCTCGAACACTGTACTTCACATAATCATTGGTGCTCCATGAAGATACTGTTGTTGAAGTGCGCGTAATTCCCGTTGTCGCATTACCGTTTGGATCTACAGTCGCCAAACAAAACTCAATGTTAGGATCCGAAGCGGTGAATAATGATGGAGTTAGACCAACATCTTGATTCAACTTTCTAAAATCTTGATTCAAAACTTGCAACTGAGATAAAACTTGGGCATCTGAGATATTATTGGTTGTTCCATTGTATACAATGTGAAAAACTACAGGAATGGTTACCAAAGCACGATTGCTATTCTCACCATAGTGGGCAACAAACTCTTGCGTTTGTTCTTCAATCTGTTGCTGACGCTGAACATAATTGGGATCCGCCCCCATCATGTATACATGATGATCATTGGATCCACAATTGCGCTGGGCCCAGATCAAACTTGGCAACATGGCCAAAATGAGTAAAAGTTTTTTCATTTTTTTTTAATAATTGAGAGATAAAGATAATCCAAAATAGGAAAAAATAAAATTCATGAACCAAAGAATGACAATTGCTTCAAAATGATTGAATTTTACAAAATGAGAATCTCACTCAGCAACAAAAAACTTTTGATCGCCATTGAATGGCTTGCGGTGATTTCCAACCTTGCCTTTACCTATTTATACATCCAAAAAACCGAGGCTGCTTTTCTCTTTGGAATCCTTGGTCCGTTGTTCATTGCCCTGCTCAGTTGGAAAAGAAAACTATTTGCGGATGTTGGTCTCCAAATGATCTATGTAATCCTCACCCTGTGGGGAATGGTCTATCTGGGGCCACAATGGGTATCCCATACCATCAACCTGATCCAACACCTCTTGGGGATTTTTTGCTGTTTGCTCCTTGGATCGATGGTGGGTTTGATCTTGAAAAAGAAATCCAGTGCTGCTCTCCCTTTTGCGGACAGCTTGATTACTGCATTTTCTATTTGGGCAACAGCATTAATGATGATGGGGTGTCATGAGAATTGGCTTTATTTCATGGTGATTGATTTGGCTTGCGTGTTTCTGTTCTGGAGCAGAAGACTTCCGCTGATCTCCGCCCTATATTTGGTCTATCTAATGTTGGCCCTTGAAGGCTATTTTCAATGGGGATGGATCGTAAATTAAAGCATCAAGTGTGGGTGATTGCTGGTGCAGAATGTTCCGGAAAAACTACCCTGTTCGAAAATCTTCGGAATGCGTTTCCCTTTTATTCTTTTGTACCTGAATACAACAGGAGTTGGCTAGAAGAAAGAAACAAAACGGCCCCTTTTTCCCATTCCGATTTGAACCATCTTTTTGATGACTGTCTTGCTTATTATGAAAATCTGGACATGACCCGCCCTACCATCATGGACTCTGATATGCTGAACTTATTTCTATGGGCATCGCACATCCATCATCCCAAAGCCAACGACCTATACATGGCCTGGAGTCAAACCCATTTCAATTACTTGCTCTGTTCGCCTGAGATCCCTTATGTTTCTGATCCTTTGCGAAGTGGAACGGACATCCGAAAATGGTCTTGGGACAAACACCTTGAATACATGAAAACGCGCCATCACTTTGTATTAAAAAGCAATGACGCGCTGTCAAAATTGATTGAAGCAAAAGAAATTATCCTTTCTGCTGAATAGCGGCGATACCGGGAAGCACAATGCCTTCCAAACTCTCTAGCATCGCTCCCCCACCTGTGCTGACGTAACTGACTTGATTGGACATGTTCATCTGGTTGATGGCAGCTACAGAATCTCCCCCACCCACCAATGTAAAGCAACCATTTTTTGTAGCTTCAGCAAGAGAAAGCGCAATTGCCTTGGTTCCTCCCGCAAATTTTTCCATTTCAAATACACCCATGGGTCCATTCCAAAGGACAATTTTTGCTGCAATAATCGCCGCATGAAACATCTCTTCACTCTGCTGAGCAATATCCAGTCCCATCCAACCATCTGGAATGGCATCTATGGCAACCGTCTGGGTATTTGCGTCATTGGAAAATTGGTCGGCGATGATGGCATCCTTTGGAAGTAAAAATTGAACACCCCTATCTTGAGCCTTTTTCATCAAGGCGAGGGCTTGGTCTAATCTGTCTTCCTCCACCAATGAGTTGCCCACCTTTCCTCCAAGGGCTTTGATAAAAGTAAAGGCCATACCACCCCCAATGATGATGGTATCCACGGTGTGAATGAGATGATCGATGATTCCGATCTTGGAGGAAACTTTGGATCCTCCAACGATGGCTACAATGGGTTTCTCTGTGCTATTGAGCACGCGATCGATGCTCTTAACCTCATTCTCCATTAGATACCCAAAATACTTGTCTGTTGGAAAGAAATTGGCAATGATGGCGGTACTGGCATGGGCTCGGTGCGCCGTTCCAAAGGCATCATTGACATAAGCATCTCCATTCTCTGCGATCTGTCCTGCAAAAAACTCATCTCCTTTTTCCTCCTCCTTGTAAAAACGCAAATTCTCCAATACCAAAATCGATCCGTCTGGCATGGAATCTACAGCATTGGTAACCTTTTCACCTATACAATCTTCTACAAAAGCAACTGGAAACGTTGTCAAAGAAGACAAACATGAAATCACATGTTTCATTGAAAACTTCTCTTCAGGACCATTCTTAGGACGACCCAAATGCGACATGACAATCACTTTGGCTCCGTCTTTGACCAATTTCTCCAAGGTAGGAATGGCGGCACGAATTCGGGTGTCGTCGGTTACCTCAAATTGATCATTCAGTGGGACGTTAAAATCCACCCTGACCAATACTCTCTTTCCGTTAAAATTTTGCTGATCTATTTGATACATTTTGATAGAATAAAAAAAGGGGGCTTTGCCCCCTTTGTATTAAAAAACAATTTACTTGTTGACTTGTAAAGATTTGCTGTACAATTTCTTTCCAGCAACAACCAATGAAACTTGGTAGTGACCGTTGTTCAATTTATCCAATGGAATATCGATTGAATGCTGACCCTCTGGCTTGATGCCCACATTAGCATAGGTAACCAATTTACCTTGTACATCGCGAATTTCATAAGCAATGGCTGCAGGAGAAGTCATGGTGTATTGAATCTGAGCATGTGTTACAGCTGGGTTGGGGAACAATTTAAAAGTACCCAATTTACCATCGTTGATTTCGTCAACAGAAACACGCTCACCCACGATTAAGCGAATAGCAGGAGAATAAGAACGAGAGGTAAACCAAGCGTAGGTGTTGCTACCTGTGCGCAACAATTCCGCAGTGGAGTTGTCGGTGTCAGAATTGTCTTGAGCCAAAACAGCCATTTGCAAATCTGTTGTTGTGGTAGGGCTAGTTGTTGCATCTGCATTGGTCAATAAGCAATGGAAATACACTTCATTGGGCAACACT
>JBDKGG010000018.1:0-27047 GCA_039798325.1 Bacteroidota bacterium | reverse complement strand
TTGCTGCCGATGGTAACATGGATTTTATTCCAAGGATTAAAGCGTTGTTCTAAATAACCACTGTAAAATTGACGTTGGTGTTTTCCCAAATTATTGCTGCGCAACCAATCCATGCGGGTTTCACCGCCAAGTGCCACCAATCCCCATTTGTTGGCCTTGGACAAATGCAACTCAGCACCAGAAGTAGACCCAAAATGAAAGTTTTGATACACCTCGGGTTGAGAACGGATAAAGACATAATGGTCTTCGTTGTAGCGGTGGTAGAATCGGGGAACCACACGCCATCTCTTCCAACTGAAATCCCCATTGATTCCGGTGAACATGGTTTTTACTTGTTCAAAAGCATCGGTGTCATAGGGAGAAGCATAAAAATCTTTTGCACCAAAACTGTTGTTGAACAAACCATTGATCCATTGAATTTTGTGGTGGTTTTTCAATACAAATTGGCTGTTGGTGAATACCTGCTGTTGCTCAACTCCTGAGTTGTATTGGAAACCATTGGTGTAAAGGCGACGTAGTTGCACCGTATGACCTGATTTTTCTTTTTTGAATCCAAGGGCAATTTGCTGCACATTCTGGGTGTAGGCTTCGCCTGTGGCGGTGTCTTTTTGCCCATTGGTTCCCCAATAAGAAAGAACATTGAGCTTTTGACTTCCGGGAGCTTTTGTCACCACATTGATGGCACCGGCCAAGGCGCCTGCACCAAACATGCGCGCGGCTGAGCCCTTGTACACTTCAATGCGTTCTACTTGATTCAGGTCGACAGGAAGATTCATTTGGTGGTGGCCCGTTTGCGGGTCACGCATGGGGACTCCATCAATGAGAATCAGTATTTGATCGTACGAAGATCCCATGAGGCTAATGTCACTTTGTGCAAAAGAGTTGCGGCTTCTGACATCAACACCACTGATGAAAAGCAAGGCTTCTGACACATTTCTCACCGGAAGCTTTTGAATGTCTTTGGATGTCAAGACTTGCACCCCCACATAAGGCAAAGGCATGTTGGGAGTCCTTTTGTCCTCAACGACTTCAAGGGGATTGAGGTTTTGCTCAATTCGATAAATTGGATTGACGGGTTGTCCCAAAACACCCCATCCCTGCAAACAAAAAACGAAAAAAGCAAAGAATTTTATTTTCATCATGTTCATTAAAGAGAAGGAAACTTTTTATAAACTCCAATAATTCAATTGCTTGATTTTAGAACGGTAAGAGCCTTTGATATCGATCAATACGCCTTTTCCATCTTTCAATAAAGAAGTTAAGTATTGTTCGTCCATATTCAAATATTCATTGTGTGCCACGGCGATGATGATGGCCTCATAGGTATTGGGAGTAGGCTGAGGAACCAAGGAAAAGCCGTATTCATGGTGCAATTCATTGCTATCAGCATGCGGATCAACGATGTCCACTTGAACAGAGAAACTCTCCAACTCTCGGATGATGTCAATCACTTTGGAGTTGCGAATGTCGCTGACGTTTTCTTTGAACGTAGCCCCCATGACCAGTACTTTGGATTCTAGGGCATTCTTTCCCATCTCCATGATTTTCTTCACGGTTTGTTTGCCAACATAGGCACCCATGGAGTCGTTCACGTATCGTGCTGAAGAAATGACTTTGGAAAAATACCCCATTTTCTTGGCTTTATAAACCAAATAATAGGGGTCAACGCCAATGCAGTGTCCACCGACTAAACCAGGTTGGAATTTGAGAAAGTTCCATTTGGTTCCAGCGGCTTCCAAAACATCGTAGGTGTTTAATCCCATTTTATTGAAAATGAGCGAAAGCTCATTGATCAAGGCGATGTTGACATCGCGTTGGGTGTTTTCAATGATTTTTGCGGCTTCAGCCACCTTGATGCTGGCCGCTCGATGCAATCCGGCATCAATGACTACGGAATACACTTTGTCGATTTCATTTAAGCTTTCCTCATCACAACCCGACACAATTTTGATGATGCTTCTTAAGGTATTGACTTTGTCACCGGGGTTGATGCGTTCAGGAGAATAACCCACTTTGAAATCAGAACCCATTTTTAAGCCACTGATTTCTTCCAATACTGGAACGCAATCGTCCTCAGTGCAGCCCGGGTAAACAGTACTTTCGTAAACCACATAATCCCCTTTTTTCAAAACCTTACCCACAGTTCTTGAAGCACTGATAACAGGGCCAAGGTCGGGCAAGTTCATGTTGTTGATGGGAGTGGGAACCGCCACAATAAAGAATCCCACTTCAGCCAAATCCTCTACCTTATGGGTGAAGGTGATGTCGCACCCTTCAAAAGCACTGCTGGGTAATTCATTGGAGGGGTCGATATTGTTTTGCATCATGCCCACACGTTCGGGGTTGATATCAAAACCAACGACTTTCAAATTCTTGGCAAATTCTAGCGCGATGGGAAGTCCAACATATCCGAGACCAACAACACAAAGGCTTTTTTTCTTTTCAATTAAATCTTGATAAATCATCTTTCTTATCCTAAACAGGTTACCGTTTCGTTTTCTAATTTATATTTCTCATGGGTTTCAGGGCATTGTGCCAACCCTTCCAAATCAAATGTCAATTTATGCCCGGCCTTGGACATCCACCCCTTGTGACGGGCAGGATTACCGACCATCAAAGCGTACGCTTTTACAGGTTTTGTAATGACCGCACCTGCGCCAATAAAGGCATATTCGCCTATTTCATATCCGCAAACAATCGTTGCATTGGCTCCAATGGACACGCCTTTTCGAATGATGGATTTTCGGTATTCATCTTTTCTAACCACCGCACTCCTTGGATTGATCACGTTGGTAAAGACACAAGATGGCCCTAAAAAAACATCGTCCTCACAAATCACCCCCGTATACAAGCTGACGTTGTTCTGTACTTTCACATTGTTCCCCAATATTACCTCGGGACTGATGACAACATTTTGTCCAATATTACAACGTTCACCAATGGTGCAGTGGGGCATGATATGGGAGAAATGCCAGATCTTGGTGCCTTCTCCTATGGAGCAGCCTTCATCAATAACGGCCGTTTCATGTGCAAAGTAACCCATTACTTTTTGTTGTAAAGTTCAAAATTTTTGTGTTCGATTTTATTCAAGTCATCCAAAGAAAGGGTTTTGAAATAATCGTAAGTGATCTTCAAACCCTCGCTGCGGTGGACTTTGGGTTCCCATCCCAAAATCTCTCTGGCCAAGGTGATGTCTGGTCGGCGTTGCTTGGGGTCATCTGTCGGCAACTCTTTGTACACCACCTTTTGATGGGTTTGGGTGAGCTTGATGATTTCTTCTGCAAAATCCTTGATGGTGATTTCATCCGGATTCCCAATGTTCACCGGCTGAGCGTAATCACTCATGAGCAGGCGATAAATGCCTTCCACCAAATCATCCACGTAACAGAAACTGCGGGTTTGTGATCCGTCTCCAAAAATGGTCAAGTCCTCTCCGCGCAGGGCCTGTCCAATGAAGGCCGGCAAAACACGACCATCATTGAGTCGCATTCTTGGACCGTAGGTGTTGAAAATGCGAACGATTCGGGTTTCCAATCCGTGAAAAGTATGGTAGGCCATGGTGATGGCTTCTTGAAATCGCTTGGCCTCATCATAGACCCCACGTGGCCCAACGGGATTGACATTTCCCCAGTAGCTTTCTACTTGCGGGTGAACATGCGGATCCCCATACACCTCACTGGTGCTGGCAACGATGATTCTGGCCTTTTTTTCTTTCGCTAATCCCAAACAATTGTGCGTTCCCAATGAACCGACTTTCAGGGTCTGAATGGGAATTTTTAAATAGTCAATGGGTGAGGCGGGAGAGGCAAAGTGTAGAATATAATCCAATTTTCCCGGTACGTGAATGTACTTGGAAACATCGTGGTTGTAAAATTCAAATTGCGGCAATGGAAACAAGTGCTCAATGTTCTTGAGGTCACCCGTGATCAAATTGTCCATTCCCACAACGTCAAATCCTTCTTTGATGAATCGGTCACACAAGTGTGAACCCAAGAATCCGGCAGCGCCGGTAATCAGTACTCTAGCCATTTTATTGTGTAATTGCTTGTCTTCCGATACTGTAATAATTCCATCCCGTCTCCTTCATTTTTCCCACTTCATACAGGTTTCGTCCGTCGAAAATCACAGGTGTCTTCATGGATTTTTTCATCAAATCAAAGTCCGGATTTCTAAACATGCCCCATTCCGTGCAAATCAACAAGGCATCGGCATCTTCTAGCAATGAGTACTGATCTTGCGAATATTGGATGGGATAATTTTTCTGCTTCTGCACATTTTCCATCGCTTCTGGATCATAGGCGATGATGTCTGCGCCGGCCTCTAACAAATGCTCGATCATGTACAAAGCCGGAGCTTCGCGAATGTCATCGGTATCGGGCTTGAAGGCCAATCCCCAAATGGCGATTTTCTTTTTGGTCAATTGTTGACCAAAGTGTTCCATAATGGGAGAAAGCAACGTGGTCTTCTGACGATCGTTGACTTTCATGACACTTTTTAATATTCTGAATTCGTATCCGTTTTCCACGCCACTCTTGGCCAAGGCCTGAACATCTTTGGGAAAGCAAGATCCTCCGTATCCAATTCCGGGGAAAAGGAAACGCTTGCCAATGCGCTCATCGGTGCCAATGCCCAAACGAACCATGTCCACATCGGCGCCTACTTTCTCACAGAAATTTGCAATCTCATTCATGAAAGAGATCTTGGTCGCCAAGAATGCATTGGCGGCATATTTGGTTAATTCGGCACTGCGCTCGTCCATGAAAATGAGCGGATTTCCTTGACGAATGAAAGGTTTGTACAATTCTTCCATCAACTTCTTGGCGCGATCACTGGACGTTCCAACCACTACGCGGTCGGGTTTCATGAAATCATCCACCGCAAAACCTTCTCTCAAAAACTCTGGATTGCTCACGATATCAAAAGGTACCTGTGCCTTGCGCGCCACAGCTTCTCTTACCTTTTCAGCTGTACCCACAGGCACAGTGGATTTGTCTACAATGACTTTGTAATCTTTGATGATCCAACCCAAATCGTCTGCTACCTTTAGGACATAACTTAAATCAGCGCTGCCGTCTTCACCAGGAGGTGTGGGCAAGGCCAAGAAAATAATCTGTGCTTGCTCAATGGCCTCGTTCAGATTGGTGGTGAATTTTAATCTTCCCTCTCGGATGTTTCTTTCAAATAAAACGTCAAGATGGGGCTCGTAAATGGGAATTTTCCCTGCCTTCATGGCGTTTACCTTGTCCTCATTGATGTCAACGCAAATGACCTTGTTTCCTGTTTCAGCAAAACAAGTTCCGGTTACCAAACCAACATAACCTGTTCCCACCACCGCAATATTCATATCCTTTTGTTTTTAGTGTAATCGACAAATATAAACATACCGCTTGGTTTTATGGGAAATTTGCGTCTACGATTTTAAGACATTTTTATGAGTTTTTGTAGTGTCCAAAATGGGATTCATTTTAGCTTTGCTGTATGTCTGAAATATTGAAAATTCAAGGTGTTTCAAAGTCTTATGGTAAACACAAAGCCCTGTCTTCAGTGAGCCTTTCTGTGAAGTCGGGTTCGGTGTATGGTTTGCTCGGGCCAAATGGAGCCGGAAAGACCAGCTTGATTCGCATCATCAATCAAATAACCGCCCCCGATGAAGGCGAAGTACTTTTCAAAGGGGAATCGCTGCGCCCCAGTCACATTGAGCACATTGGATACTTGCCTGAAGAACGCGGGTTGTACAAGAAAATGAAGGTCGGTGAACAATGCATATACCTGGCGCAGTTGAAAGGTCTGTCCAAGGCTGAGGCCGTGAAAAGACTGACTTATTGGTTTGAACGCTTTGATATCATGGCCTGGTGGAACAAAACCATCGAGGATTTGTCCAAAGGAATGGCCCAAAAAGTACAGTTCATCACCACCATTTTACATGAACCCGAATTGTTGATTTTGGATGAACCTTTCAGTGGTTTTGACCCCATCAATGCCAAGTTGATTCAGGAAGAAATGTTGCGTTTAAAGTCAAAAGGTGCAACAATTATCCTATCTACTCATGACATGGGCAGTGTAGAGGAATTGTGCGACGACATTGGGTTAATCGACCAATCTCACCTCGTACTCAGCGGGCCTGTGGGTGAGGTAAAGAAGCAATTTAAAGAAAATCTTTTTGAGGTCGCTTACCACGGAACCGCCATGGAATTGGGCATTTTGATGGGGCATCAATTTGAATTGGTGCAAAATGATGTATTCAACGATCACAATATGGCCAAAATCAGAATTTCCCCTGGTTTAACCCTCAATCACCTCCTTTCAGCCATGATGTCCAATTTGGAAATCATTTCTGCTCGTGAAATCATTCCCAATATGAATGAAATTTTTATCAAAGCTGTTACCCAAAATCAATTGACCCATGAATAAGATATTGTTGATCATCAAGCGTGAATACTTGAGTCGCGTAAAGAAGAAGAGCTTTATCATCATGACTTTTCTAGGCCCCATTCTTTTTGCAGCACTCATGTTTGGCGCCATTGCGGTGACCATGAATGACAATTCCGTCTATCAAGTTTTGGTGGTGGATCCGTATGAGGTCATTACCCAAAAGGATTCGGTGACCGGAGCCATTTATCCCCGTTTTACCAATCATTTCAAGGACTCTGAAAAAGTGATTTATTCATTCTCCAGAAAATCGGTTCCGCCAGAGGCTTTCAAAGAGGGAGAATATGAGGTGATGTTGGAAGTGGATGAGGCGACAATCAATGACGGTAAGTGCAACTTCTACTACAAGAAGTTTCCGGGAGAGTTTGTGCAACGCAAAATGGGTGATGACCTGGAGAACTCATTGGAAAAGCAAAGGGTAATCGACAGCTTGCAATTGGACTATGAGAAATACAAGCGCGCCAAGGTATCGGTCTCCTTTGCCGACATCAACGTTGAAAATTTAGGACAAGAAGACCGCACGCAAGAAAAGGCTTTCATCGGTTTCATTTTTGCGATTTTGATTTACATGTTCATCTTCATGTACGGCGTTCAAGTGATGCGCGGGGTCATCGAAGAAAAAACCAATCGCATCGTAGAAGTCATCGTGAGCTCAGTAAAGCCCTTTCAATTGATGATGGGCAAAGTAATCGGAATTGGATTGGTAGGGTTGACCCAATTTCTGATGTGGGTATTGTTGTCTTTCATCGTGTCCTCTGTCGGGCTTTCTTTTTTCGCTTCCAATATCGCCAGTGGTGCTGCAGTGGTTGAAAATACGCAGGTAATGCAAACGGGAATGGACCAGGCGGTCATGATGAATGAACTGATGAGCAATCAGGCCATCAACTGGTTTTTTCAGATCAATTGGACCTTGATGATTGGCCTCTTCTTGTTTTACTTTATTGGAGGATATTTCTTGTATGCCAGTTTGTTTGCGGCCATCGGAGCTGCGGTAGACAGTGAAACGGACACACAACAATTTATGGCGCCGGTATCCTTGCCTTTGGTCTTTGGATACATCATCTCAGCCATGATGATCGATAACCCAGAGAGTTGGGCCGGCAATTTCTTTTCGGTCTTCCCTTTAACCTCGCCAGTGGTCATGATGGTCAAAGCAACCGTTTCATCCACATCCGTTGGAATGATTGTGCTCTCCATGGTCATCTTGGTCATCACCTTCATCGCCTTTATTGCTTTAGCAGGGCGAATTTATCGGGTGGGCATTTTGATGTATGGTAAGAAAGCCAGCTACAAAGAGATTTGGAAGTGGATCAAATACAATCCGTGAGCATGAGTAAAAGAATGGCCATTGTGGATTGTGGGACCAACACCTTCAATATCTTAATTGCCGAGCAATCGGACAATGGTGCTTGGGAGACCCTGTTTTCCAACAAGTGGCCCGTGAAAATAGGTGAGGGCGGCTTCAAGGAAAAACGGATCACCGCGGATCGAATGGCCAAAGGGCTGGATGCTTTGCATTACTATTTTTCCATTGTTCAGTCTTATCAAGTGGAAAAAGTCCATGTCTTCGCCACTTCGGCCCTGAGGGATGCGGATAATACCGACGTGTTTTTGCAGCATGTCAAGTCCCTCACCAATTGGGACATTGCGGTAATCGATGGCAATGAAGAGGCGCAGCTGATTTATGAAGGTGTTCAACAAACATTGGACTTGCATCAGGAGCCTACGTTGCTCATGGACATAGGCGGAGGCAGCACAGAGTTTATCATCACAACTCCAACGGGCATTGTTTTTCGGCAAAGCACGCAATTGGGCATCAGCCGAATTTTTGAGCAAGTTCCGATGATGGATCGGGCCCAAAAGGTTCAATTGAATCAAATCAAACAATTGTTTGATGAAGCAACGGGGCCGTTGAAAGAAGCCTTAAAGCAATATCCTTGCACCAGATTGGTAGGAGCCAGTGGCTCGTTTGATACCTTGTTGGAGTTGTATTATTATACCAAGAAAAAGGAGAAAATCTGGCTTCAACACGAAGCACAAGAAATCCCGATGGATTCCTTTGCTTCGATTTATCTCTTCATGATGGGTTCCACCTATGAGGAAAGACTGAAGCATCCGGCCATTCCCAACTTGCGGGTGCAATTCATGCCCATTGCCATTTACCTGATGAAGTTGGTCATGGATATTCAGCCCTTTGAGAGAATATACCGGTCACCCTATGCGTTAAAAGAGGGCGTACTCAAACGACTGCAAGGAGGATGAAAATCAAAAGGCCAAAATATTTGTTGAGGAATGTGCTCATCATTACGATGGTGCCATTGTTCTATTTGGGTTTGGCCTTGCATTTTTCTGTGATACAATCTTGGTTGGCGCACAAAGCCGCAGGCTGGTTGTCCTATCAGCTCAATACCGAAGTGGAGGTGAAATCTGTAGGATTGGATTGGGGCTTGCATTTTTATCTGGAAGATTTGGATATTTGGGACCAGAACAAGGACAGCTTGATCCATGTTCATTCCCTCACCATCGATGATTACAAGGGCATCCTCGATGGGCAATTGAAGATGGATGGAATTGTGCTCAAAGGTGGGAGCGTGCACCTGATTCAACAGCCGGATAGCGCATGGAATTATGGATTCTTAGTCGATTATTTTCAACAAGGGGATACCACGCAATCCAGCGATTTCTCGATTGATTTGGCTTCACTGCGCATTGAGGATACAAGGCTGCATTACTATGCTTTAGAACCATTGATCAACGAGCATCGAATTTGGGACGTCGATCGATTTTATGCCAATCTGAAAGACATTCACATTGAGCCAAAATCAGGAAGCCTGGTACTGGATGAACTGCAATTTGAAACAATTGGTGATTTGGCTTGCCATTATGGTAGGGGCCATTTAAAGTGGGAACCGAGTTTAGTCAAGATCTCGGATTTGAATTTTAAGACAACCATGAATGAATTGTCTGGAGATTTTCAAATGGTTCAAAAAGAGGGAGAGCCTTGGCAGGCAGAGTTGGATTTTCAAGGCTTTCCTTTGAATTTGTCCGAGTTTGAAACGTTTGTGCCTGACTTGCGTTTTTGGAAGGAATCGGCTTGGTTAAATGTTAAGGCCGCTGGAAATTTGGATCATCTTCAAATTCGGCAATTGGATTTGGGCTATGGGGCCATGACCCGAATGAGTTTGAACGGAACATTGGATCAAATAGGCGATTCATTGAACCGTCGGGTGAATTTGATGGTCAGCAATGTCACCACCAATCGAACGGATTTGAGTGATCTGGTGACCCGCATTGATCCCATGGCCAAGGTACCCAATAATATCTCCGCCCTGGGGTTGATTCAATTCAGCGGAGTATTGACAGGAAACCAAAGCAAGTGGCGGGCTTATGGCGATTTGTACACCGATATCGGGGACATCAAGGGCGACATTGATTTGGACACCAAAGAGATGGCCTACAACGGCTTTATCGTCACAGAAGATTTTAATCTCGGAGCCTATTATCAATCCAATGAGTGGGGGAACATTACTGCCCAGTTGGATGTGGCAGGCAAAGGTTTTGTCTTGAAAGAAATGCAATTGGATGCCAGTGGTGTCATCGACGCATTGGATTACAAAGGTTATACGTATCGACCCATTGCCATTGTAGGTTCCATGTCCAATGGCTTCTTCAAAGGAGAAGTGGATGTGGATGATCCCAATGCCCAATTGAGCTTCAATGGTCTGGTCGATTTCAATGCCCGAAAACCCAAGATATCCTGTGATTTATTGGTGGACAATGTGAACTTTAAAACCATCGGTCTTTTCCCAGAATCCCCCTATAGCGCATTGAGTGGTGAGGCCAAGGTGGATATGGAGGGCTTGAAATGGAATGAGATACAGGGTGAAATCGAGCTGAATCATGTGACCTATTGCGCCAATGCAAAAGACTATGTTTTGGATTACCTTTCCTTGAACATTGATCGAGACCCCGAGTTAAAGGTGACCCTGAATTCAGATATCGCGATGGGGGAATTGACCGGCTCTTTTAGCCCGATGGATTTGTGGCCAGCCCTTAATCATATTATGTCAGAGGTTGTGCCCAACTATCAATGGGAGTTGGTCAAGCATGAACCCCAAGACTTTAATTTAAAATTGGAAATTTTAGATTTTAGTCAAATTGGGGAAGCCATATTGGGCAATGTCTCGATTGCCCAAAATGCCATTTTCAATTTGCGGGTTGATGAAAACAATGACTTTTTCGAAGGTTTGTTCAGCGCCAAACAGGCCAGTTGGGAGGGCAATACCTTTCATGAAATATTGATGGACATCAAAAAGCCAGATCAATTCGTGTATGCCTCAGCCATGATGGACAGCGTGACCGGAGACTGGGGGAGTGTGCCCAATGTCTCTTTGGATGCACGTTCTGAGGGTGATATTATCTATTCTGATTTTGTTTGGGGAAATGATCAAACATTGCACCGTGGAGATGTGGGTGTTCAGTTTTCATTTCCTTCAACAGACGCGGTGGCCATGGATTTTTATCGTGGTGAAGTAAGAATCATTGAGGATGAATGGGCCATTTTTCCTGGTGCGCACATCCTGAAAAATGGGGAAGATTGGCACATCAAATCCTTGACTTTCCAATCAGCATTGCAGAGCATCGCGCTGTTTGGTTCTATCAGCAAGAGTCCAAATACACCGCTGATGTTGTCTTTTTCTCATGTAAATTTTCAGCAGATCAATGCCTTCTTACCGGAAGATCTTAAAATGGAAGGTGTGTTGGATGGCACGGTTGAGGTGGATAAAATTTTGGACAATCCGGATTGGATAGGCGATCTGAGTATCGCAGATTTTGGGATCAATGAAGTGATTTATGGAGACATCTGTTTGAAGAGTCATTGGGTAGAATACTTATCCGGTTTTCAATTGTCGGGCGGTATTGAAAATCATTCTCACAAGAACTTGGATTTTGAAGGGATGTATTTCCCATTTGACTCCATTTCACCGTTGGATTTGGATGCCAATGTGAGGGATTTGGACTTGCAATTCCTAAGGGCATTTATTGATACCGGGGTAATCATTGCCAGTGGTCAACTCAACGGATTGGTGCATTTGAATGGGAAATTGGAGAATCCACAATTGACGGGATATGCAGATGTTTCCAACGGGGGACTTTTTGTGGATTACTTGGGGACACAATATCAGTTGAGTGATCGCATTTGGATTGAGCCGGATCGATTTGTTTTTGATCAGGTCAAGCTGAAAGACCACAAAGGAAATGAAGCAAAAATGCGCGGATATATCGGCCATCAGGCATTTGCCGATTGGTCGTTTGATTTGCTGGGCGATATGGAGCAAGAACCATTGTTGGTCTTAAATACAACAGAGGATCAAAATGAGGACTATTACGGAAAAGCTTATGCTACCGGGAATTTTAAGATCAACGGGGATTTGGAAAAGCTCAATTTTGATATCGCGCTCAAAACCCAAAGTGGAACCAAGTTAATCATGCCCATGTCATCTTCTGGAGAGGAGGAGATGGGGCAGTTCATTCAATTCGTCAAACCCAATCAAGTGAAGGAAGAGGCGCCTTTGGATTTGTCGGGAATTTCCTTGAACATTCAAATTGATGTCACGCCAGAGGCTGAGTTAAGCATCATTTTCGATGAAGCGGTGGGTGATGTGATGAAGGGCAGAGGGCAAGGACATTTGACAATGGGAATCAGCAAACTGTCCACGTTTGATATGTATGGTCAGATTGAAATTGTTTCTGGGAATTACTTGTTTACGTTGGCCAATTTGATCAACAAAGACTTTACCGTTCAACCCGGTGGAACCATTTCTTGGTATGGTGATCCCTACAATGCCGAATTAAAGTTGGCGGCAGTATACAAAGTCAATGCCTCATTATCTGACATATTGGTAGATGCCAATCAGGCTGGGCAGCGTGTTCCAGTAGATCTTTTGATGAATTTGAATGGAAAAATGCTCAATCCCAATGTGGCGTTTGACATCAAATTGCCTTCTGTCGATCCCATGACCAAGATCCGTTTTGAGGCAGTGGTTTCCAATGAACAAGAAAAAAACCGTCAAGCGTTTTCACTGTTGGTTCTGCGTCAATTTATGAGTCCGCCCAATATTGTGAAGTCAGCCGATGCAACCACCAATTACGGCGTTGCCGCCAATACCACAGAACTTCTGTCAAGTCAAATTTCCAATTGGCTCAGTCAAATCAGTGATGATTTTAATTTGGGTTTCAATTATCGATCAGGAGATCAAATTTCAAATGAGGAAATTGCCTTAGCGCTGAATACCCAATTGTTTGATAACCGGGTTCAACTCAGTGGGAACTTTGGTGTTTCAAAAGGAAATGCAGTCAATCAGCAGCCCAGCAATTACATCGGCGACGTGAAAATTGAATACCTGCTTACCAAAGATGGAAAGCTCAAACTCATGGCCTACAATGAGAGCAACAACTACCGAAATATCACAACGCAGCAATCACCCTTTACCCAGGGGGTAGGCCTTGTATACCAACAGGATTTTGATCATTTCAAAGAGCTGTTCAAGCTGTGGTCTAAGAAATCAAAATCCTATTGAGGGAAATCTTCCGGGAATCGAGATTTGAAATCATCTCTTTTCTTCTTGGTAAGCAACAACTGATAGCTGAATTTGACTTTGTTTTCCTCAAATTGTTTTTTATCATCTTTTAATTCCGTGATGATTTTATTGAAATCAGGATCGCCACTGATGACGGTCAATTGACCCAATTTGTATTCAAAATAATACCATTGTCCTTTGTCCACTTCGAGATAGAACCGCATGACATCCGCTGTCTTCCTTTTTTCAATTTCGATTTTGCCGGTCACATATTTGAAGATTTGTTTCTTATCCATCGAAGCGATGCCAATGGGGCCTGTGGTATGAAAAGTCTCGGAGTTGGGATTCCATACCCATTTCAAATCAGCAAAGACAAAATTCTTCTGCAATTCTTCGGGAATTTTCTTGAATTGTCCAGATAGACTGATCTCGGTGATTAATCGGTCTGATTTCTCCGTACCCATGATCTCAGCCACGCCTTTCTCAAAAGGCGTATTGTTGATGTCTACAGGAGGCAGGTCAGTATTCTTTTCCAATGCTTCTGCAATTTTCTTTAGTGCTCCCTCATCAAATGGGAAATGCATCACAGAAGCCGTTTGAATGTTGAGCGCTTTATCACTTTGCTTTAAAGTTCCCTTACCAAAGTTGTTCAATTGCAGCAATCCATACCGTGCTTTGAAATCAATTTTTCCATCTCCAGCAACATCACAGCTTTGCGCATTGAGCTCAATCAAATTACCAGGCATTTTGGGTTGAATGATTTTGGCCTTGCTACCAATCAAAAATTTCTTGGAATTTTTATCATAGTGCAAATAACCATTGGCTTCAATCAAAGGCGTGTCATAGGTTCCCATTTTGGGACTCAAGAAAGCGGGGTAAATCTGCATGGGACTAGCCGTTTTGACCATCATGCCCACTCCCAGTTTTACTGAGCTGACATCTTTGATGAGTGTGTCAACAGGAATGTAAATGTCCAAGGGGTCAATGGGTGAATTGAACTTGAAATAAGATTTGGCAAGATCTTCACAAGGGTGTTCAATTTTTACGCCTCCATCGAAATTCATCAATTTGTCGGTGGATAAGAATGAGAACTTTCCATAATAGGCAAATTGTGGAGACAGATGGAAACCCGCATCCTCTGCAATGACGCCTTTTCCGATGGTGCGGTGCGCGGTGTCCAATTTGACGGTTTCAAAATGAATCATTTGTTTTTGTCCGTTTTCATCCACATAGTTCATATCTGCGAAACCATTGAATTTTAGACGCCCTTCAATTTTCAATTCAGCATTAAACAAGCTGTGGTATTGTGTAACAATATTGGCCACAATAGAAGCCCGGAACAACTTCCGCATGTTGGCGTATTTCTCAATGACGACTTTGCCACTGTCGGGTACAATTTTAGCATCTCCAACAACGATGTGGTCAATTTTTTCGCATCGAATGATGTTGCGTTTTAAGTCAAAATTGGCATTGCGCGATAGGAAGTTCAGTGAGTCTTGCCCATCGGCAATACTGTAAAAGTTTGAAAATCGTTTTCGCTCTTCTGCATTGATAACGACGTCAACATTGGCCTCCCTGGAGCTACTCATTTGGAGCTGATCTTGTTTCATGAACCACGTAAACTCATCCATGAAGCAGATGTATTGATTGATGGGGAAGGTAATCTTGTTTTCTCCAGTGTTGCTGATGAATTTCCCCACATTGGTGTCAAAGTTGACATTGGCATTGACGTTGTCGGTGGAGAAGGCCAGGGTCGTTTCTAAATCCTTTCCAGCGATATTCAGGGCAGAGGTATCTGCCTTAATTTTTCGACGTTCGTAATTAAAGTGATCGGATTTTAGAGTAGCACCATAAAAATCCATGCTCCCTTTTCCGCTAAGCCCCTCAGGTTTCAATGTTGTGGCGCCTTTGAGCGTTGCTTCTTTTTCAAAGAATTCCATGGGCTCATCCAACGTGGTGACGACCAGGCGCTCTTGTTTGGGGAAGTAGTTTAATTGCGCTACGTTGACTTTGGTTTTGGGAACCTCAGGCTTTTGCGCCTTTTCAGCCAGGGTATAGGAAGTGGTTTTTCCTTTGGTTTCATCGGGTAGAAATACAAAAGCATCAGACTCTGTTTTCGACCCGAGATAGGTCAATTTCCCTTTTCCTTGCAACCCAGAGTGGTTCAAAGTTAAATCCGCTGTAACATTCGAGAAACCCCGGTAAGATGGGTAACCGGAAGGACCAGTGGATCGTTTAAACCCAAGGGATTTATCATCCATCATGATCAGGGGTTCATTGATGTCTTCAAATATTCCAGCGCTGACAAACAATCCTTTAAAGTTCAAATTGCTGGTTTTGAAATTGTCCAATGAGTCCAAGGTGAATGGATCCAGTTTGTAGTAAAATTTATCCTTCGGATATCTTCCTTGCTGAATGTTGGGACTTTCCCAATCCACAAAGGAATTTTTAGTCGTGGTCACATAGGGATATTGCGGATATTTTTTAGAATTGGCTCCACTTTTATTCGTGGGTGAATCAATGTACAATACTCCTGTGATGTCCTTGATGGTGGTTTTGATTCGGATTTTGGGATATTCACCAAACTGGTTCTTGGGCTGAGTTTCATCGTTGATGTAGATTTGACAAGAGTCGATCTTCTTCATATCCACTTGAAATTTGTCGTAATCAAAGTAATAGCCACTTCCTTTGAACTCTAAATTTCCCGCCTTGAGCATTCCGTCAAATACCAGATCTCGGTTTTTCTTCAAGGTCAATTCTTGCCCTCTGGGGTAAACCATCACCTTCTGAGAATCGCTGATGTAGAACTTACTGACCCCTTTCAACTCAAAGTCATTGTTCAGTAAATTCCATTTCGCATTGATGCCGTCTTCTTTTTCACTATTGAATTGAAGGATATCATAGTCTCTTTTTCCTTCGTAGTTCAAGATGTAATTCTCCAACTTGGGAAGTGGCGTAATGATGCGTTTGTCAATATCGTAGTTTAGAAATCCCTTGTTGGCCAAATCGATGATGACCACATGCCATTCCTCTTCGGCGAATCGTGTATCCAAAGAGAGCTCATGGGTCGTCATTTGCTTGACCTTTAGTTTTTTGAACGAAGCGTAAAGGTCATGTAAGGGGTTGGTGCTGCTGATACCGCTCAAAGAGCTCATGCGCTTTTTGGAAAAATAGGTGCTGGATTCGAACGCTGCAAACACTTGCGTGCTGCCTTTGGCTTTTCCAAAGTAAATCATGGGGTCATCAATCATCCATCGCAATGATTCAAAGTATAAATCGGTTTGGTGATATGTGTCGGAATAAGGACTCTTGGAAAGTCCCAACTCCGTTCTATTTAAAACCAATTCACGCGTTTTGATGGTGAAGTTCATGTTCAAATCCGGGTGAGAAACTGAGTCATTGCCGATGATGAATTTAACGCGAACGTGGTTGGCGAGGTAGCGCTCAGGTTTCAACTCAAAGAATAGTCCGGAGATGTAACAAAATGGTTTGTTGTCCTTTAAGAAAATCAATTGCGCAGGATTTTCAGGTGTTCCAGAGGCATTGAACTTGGAACCACTCATGGTAAATCCACCTTCGTAGTGAATCCCCGGAACTATATTTTCTATTTCAAAACGCTGCGAATAAGATTCAAATTTGGGATAGTTGGCGCTCTCTTCATCTTTCCCAGCAATAATTTTCTCCGTTAATTTTCCTACCAGGGGTTTATCAAAATAAGTGGTGTAGAAAACGGCCGAGTCCACCACAAATGAGCTGGTCTTGATTTTAATGATGTAGTCTGGAATCTCTGCATAAGTGGTATTGGGATCCAAGCCGGCACGCTTCCAATTGACCACACCTCCCAATCCTGAAAAGCGCGCTGTTGAGGGATAGTAGGTGCCATTGGTTTTGTAGATGATCGAACTGTCTCCCTTGCTGGAACAAGCCAACTTTACGTTCTCAAAATCAATATGTGCCACGGAGTCCAAAGCAAATTTGTATGTGCCTCCAAACACCTTCCAATTGACGGATTCAGATTCGTAAATCTTGTTGTCTGTAAACAACTCTAGAGAAGTTTCTACGAATACCGTGTAATGTCGCTTGTTCTTTTTATCGCGGAGAATAGAATTTAGGGTTAATGACCAATTGTCAAATAAAATAGGTGTGATGGGCTTTTCGCCCAAAGTAATCAAGCAAAGAACATATTTTTCAAAATCTGGAAATACCTTGACTTTCATGTCCAACATCAAGTCCAAGGTTTCAATGATTTTCTTTTCCTGATCCCCACTAAAAACCGGGTTTTTTACCCATATGGGTTCCAATTGCTTTTCAATGATTTCTTTTCCCGTTCCCTTTCGTTGCTCATTGAACAATGCACTCAATTGTTTGATGAATTCCTCTTTGTCCGTGGAGAAATTAACCACCTTTTGCGTGAAACCAATTGTTGTTATAAAAAACAAAAATGAAATGGTCAAAAAAAGATGTTTTATCATGCGTTTTTATTTGTTTCTAAATTTAATTCACTACTCGGTTTCTGTGCTTCTGATTTATTAAATACTTGTTAACCACATTAATATTTGGTATCAGTCCAATTCCTTGCGAAATTTGGGCCAATTATAATGATATGAAAAAAGTCTTCATCGTTTCCGCAGTTAGAACTCCCCTAGGAAGTTTTGGTGGTGCATTGTCCTCCATCTCTGCAACGCAATTGGGTGCCATTGCCATTCAAGGCGCAGTTTCTCGAATTGGTTTGGATGTCAATCAAGTCAATGAGGTCATCATGGGTAGTGTGCTTCAGGCCAATTTGGGTCAAGCTCCTGCGCGTCAAGCCGCTAAATTCGCTGGTTTGCCTGATCGTGTTCAGTGCACCACGGTCAATAAGGTTTGCGCCTCGGGTATGAAAGCCGTTATGATGGCTGCGCAGAGCATCAAGTGCGGAGACAGTGAGGTGGTCATTGCAGGTGGTATGGAAAACATGAGCCAAGTTCCATTTTATTCTCCCAACATGCGCTGGGGCAATAAATATGGCAACGTGCAAATGATCGATGGTTTGGCCAAGGATGGTTTAACCGATGTTTACCACAATTACGCCATGGGAAATGCCGCTGAACTTTGCGCCAAGGAATGCAACTTTAGTCGTGAGGATCAAGATGCCTTTGCCATTGAGTCTTATAAGCGCTCACAGGCAGCATGGGCTGCTGGCAAGTTCACAGAGGAAATTGTCCCTGTAACCGTGAAAGGAAAGAAAGGAGATGTAGTCATTGCAGAAGATGAAGAATACAAGAATGTTTCTTTTGATAAGATTCCCGCATTAAGACCCGCATTTGAAAAGGAAGGAACCATCACTGCAGCCAACGCCTCTACCATGAATGATGGAGCTGCTGCATTGGTGTTGATGAGTGAAGAAAAAATGTTGTCATTGGGTCTTTCTCCTTTGGCAGAAGTATCCGGCTATGCAGATGCCGAGCAGGCACCAGAGTGGTTTACAACAACCCCTTCGGTTGCCCTTCCCATTGCCGCTCAAAAGGCAGGAATCGAAGTCAAAGATTTGGAATATTGTGAGTTGAATGAGGCGTTCTCGGTTGTCGGTTTGGCCAACATTCAAAAAATGAATTTGGATCCTGCACGTGTCAATGTCAATGGAGGTGCGGTTTCTTTGGGTCATCCACTGGGATGCTCGGGTGCTAGAATCTTGGTTACCTTGATTCATGTATTGAAGCAAAACAACGCCAAGTGGGGTGGCGCGGCCATCTGTAACGGTGGTGGTGGTGCCAGTGCTGTGGTTATTTCAAGATAATATAGGCTAATGCGAATATTGCCTCAAAATACAACACCCCGATGGATCATTTTTTCAGTCGATCTCATCGGGGTTTGTTTTGCTTTTTTGTTGGCGTATTTGCTTCGCTTTGAATTTCATCCTCCAGCAGAGGAGTGGATTAAAGGGCTTACTTTTTTACCGTTCTGGTTGGTGGGTTGTGGTATTGCCTTTTTATTGGGCAAAACCTATCAAGGCATCATTCGCTATACCAGTGCCCAAGACAGTCTTCGATTATTCGTGACACTGAGTGGTGCGGTGGTGGTTCTTTTTGTTTGGAGTTTCTCCAGAAAGTATTGGGCAGAGGATGGCCTTTATGCTGTTCCCGTGAGTATTTTAATGATTGCCTATTTGCTGTCCTTGTTTACTTTGTTTGTTTTCAGAGCAGGGGTTAAATGGAGCTATCAGGTCGCAATTGCTGATGCCACGGGGGAACGGAGACGGGTATTGTTGGTAGGAGGTGGTGATTTGGCGAGAATGACCAAGCGCGCGCTCAATGCCGATGATCACGCCAGTCAACGCATTCAGTTTTGGACTGACCCCAGTGGGAAGTGGGTGAGCAACCGGGTTGAGGGCATGTTGATCATGGGGCAAAATGAAGCCCATCAATTGTTGGTCAATGGGAAAATTGATGAAATCCTACTTGCCCTAGGGCAGGAGGATCGTGCAATCAAGAATCAATGGAAAAGATGGGCATTGGATCACGCTTGTAAAATCAGCGAAGTGCCGAGCATTCAACATTGGGTCAATGGCCAATTGAGCGTGAAGCAAATCAAAGAGGTCGCCATTGAAGAATTGTTGGATCGCAATGAAATCAACATCGACAATGCCGGAGTGGCCCATTGGATGGCAGGCAAGACGGTTTTGGTGACCGGTGCTGCAGGGAGCATTGGTTCTGAAATTGTTCGTCAATTGATTTCCTTTCAGCCATCAAAGATCATAGCCTTGGACCAAGGAGAAACACCCTTGTTTGAGTTGGAAGGCGAATTGCAAAACAATGTTGTGGAATATGTGATTGGCGACGTGCGCAAAGAAGATCGCATGCGCCGAGTTTTTGAAGCATTTCATCCTCAGGTCGTATTTCACGCTGCAGCCTACAAGCATGTGCCTTTGATGGAGAACAATCCCACCGAAGCCATTTTAACCAATGTCTGCGGTTCAAAAATATTGGCTGATCTTTCAGTGAGTTATCAAGTAGAGAAGTTTGTGATGGTCAGCACAGACAAGGCTGTGAATCCTACCAATGTCATGGGAGCTTCCAAAAGAGCCGCAGAGATTTATGTGCAGAGCTTAAACGGGAAAGTTTCAACGGCTTTTATTACAACAAGATTTGGAAATGTATTGGGTTCAAATGGTTCGGTTGTCAAAATATTTAAAAAACAAATTGAATCCGGCGGCCCAATAAAAGTCACGCATCCGGATATTACCCGATTCTTCATGACCATTCCCGAAGCCGTTCAATTGGTTTTACAGGCAGGTTATATGGGCAATGGAGGAGAGATTTTTGTGTTTGACATGGGGGAGAAAGTGAAGATTGTAGACCTGGCCAAAAAGATGATTCAGTTGTCTGGATTTGAATTGGGTGTCGACATGGAAATTCAATTTACAGGATTGCGCCCAGGTGAAAAATTGTATGAAGAAGTACTGAGTGACAAGGAAACCACACTTCCCACCCAACATGAAAAAATCATGATTGCCAAGGTAAGAGATCATGATTGGGAAGCGGTGAAGCTTTGGGTGGATGAGCTGATTCAATTGTTTGGCGCGCAGGACAATCATGTCATCGTTGCCAAATTAAAAGCCTTTATTCCAGAGTACATCAGCAACAATTCCGAATTTGAAAAACTAGACGAAGATGGCCAAAAGATTGGATGAAATAGAAGAGCTCAAAGCCAAAATTGCAAGGTACATTACCATTGGCAAGGAGAACCTTAGTTATCAATTGAAGAAAGGCAGAGGAAAGGCCACATTGCAGTTGATTACGTTCAATCCGCTGCACAATCAGCGATTCTTATTTCACGCGTGTGAAGCGGATTCTCCGGAAGAGTGCTATCGCCAAATGCTGAAGTATGTTCAGTACCACAAAGAGGAGGAGTGCAGCTATACCATTCAATGGACGTTGATAGGAGACGATCAATTGCACACCAGTTATTTTCGGGCCAATACCATTTTGGGCGCCTTGGACAAATTGTATTTTGATCGAGATCCCAACAGCATCATTGTGTTCAGTGTGATTCTCAATCCCATCTCTTAATGGAGGTATATCAAACCTTGGCCAAGCCGGGTTTATCCAATCACCGCGTTCTGGCCAGTAAACATTTGGGTTTTGCATTGGAAGTCAATAGCGAGGAGGAATGCAAGGCCATTGTCAAAAAATACAAATCAGATTATTTCGATGCCAACCATGTTTGTTGGGCTTTTCGCATTGGAAAGAACGGTGCTTTGGCCAAAAGTAGTGATGATGGAGAGCCTTCCGGAACGGCAGGTCGTCCCATTTTGGGAGCCATCATGGCGGCCGATTTAACCCAATGTTTGGTGATGGTGGTACGTTACTTTGGCGGGACAAAATTGGGTACAGGAGGATTGATTCAAGCTTACAAAGCAGCTGCCGAACAGGCCATTCAGGATGCGGGCGTTGTTCAAAAGGAATGGAGAGTATGCTTGAAAGTTCAGTGCACCTACGCGCAGTTCCCAGCGTTGATTCAGTTCCTCAAACAGCAGCAAGCAGAGAAAGTGGATATTGTACAAGAAGACAACTGTAAACTCACATATACCTTCAACTTGGGACAAAAAGAAACGGTCAACCAATGGCTGACCGATCAAGAATTGTCTTTTGAATGGATGGCGATTATTGAATAATCAAGCGCTGTGCAAGGGTGAGTTGATCATTGATGTACACCTTCAACGTGTATTCCCCTTTTTTCCAACTGTCATAAGCAATCTTTTTAGAAAGAGAATCCACCTGCTTGTTCTTCTCGTCAGAGTAAATAATGCCTTCGTTTTGATCTTCAATGATAACGCGGTAAACAAAGGGTGCATCTTCTTCCAAACTCAATTCTAAAATCTGATCATCAGGATTGGTAAAGAAAGAATAGGCACCTAGGCTTTTCTGCACGCCCATGGTTTTTAGTTGCTCTGCAGAGAAATTTTTGATGATTAGGTCAGAATGGTTATTCCCAAATGTTTGATTAAAATCCTGACTGAACAAGCTGTCCAAATCGCCATCTTGAAAATCCAACTCGAAATCAAAATTGATGTTTCCTTGGTCATCCAATCCTTTGTCGTTTTGGTATATGCGGTAACCATCTTTGATGATCATGTTTCGGGCGCCAAATACGCCAGACAATATTTCTGTTTTACCATTTCGGATGATGGTGGCCTCACAGGGTGTCCCTGGTTTGGATTGACCCACAATTTCTCTCAGGGTCTCGAAATTGGAGATGCTATGTCCATTGAGTGCAATGATGATGTCACCCTTTTGAATGCCCATTTTCTCGGCACTCGAACCGTATAGAACACTGTCCACCTGCACGCCGGTCTCTTCATTGAAATTGTTATTGGGTACAACACCAAGAAAGGCTTTGGGCGATTCAAACAAGCTGTCCATGGTCAGAGGAGAAAGGGTCAATGGAGTGAATTGTCCATTGAAAGGAAAGGAGGGAAATGACATGGGCAATGTTTCCAAGGGCACGGTCATTTTTATCGTTTCCTTATTTCTCTTGATCTTTAAGTGTATTTGATCACCAGGTTTTTTTTGTTGGATGTAGGCCACCACCTCTTGTGCGTTGGTCATTTTGTGATCATCAATTTTAATGATATGGTCTCCAACTTTCAAGTGGCACAGGTCAGCAGGAGACTGCGGCTGAACTTCTGAAATTATGGGTGCATTTTCATCATTCTTCAAGGTTACACCCAAATAGGCTTTGGGCTCCATGAAGTTGTGCTGCGGGCCAAAGGGTATTTGTCCCATGCCCAGCATGGGCGGGGGCATGATGAAATTTTCGTTGGCGTCGCCCTCTTGAAATTGTTCAATGGAGATGGAAATTTCCTTGGCTCCTTTTTTATCGATGCCATTTTCCCTTAAGGCTTCTTCTATGTCTTGACCGGGCTTTAATTCAAATGATTTTTCCTCAACAATGGTAACGCCGTTCACCTCTTTTTTCATTCTTACCTGTACCTTGGATTGGGCCAAAACCAGGACACTCATACAAGTCATGAACATTAAAAAATAATACTTCTTCATGGTTGTCTTCTTTGATTTTGGCGAAGGTAAAAATCCAGCACAAAAACGCAAGTTCTTTCCTTGATAAGGAATGTTAATTCAAGAAGAATAAATTACTCGAAGCTCATGGACACCGGTACCACCAATTCTGATGGTACTTTTTTTCCGTTGATGACACAAGGTTGGAAGCTCCCCAATTGATTGCGCAGTTCATTGACCATTTGCCTGTCCCATTGGGACCCTGGATTGGGACTGCGCAAGATGATCACATCTTCCAATTTTCCGTTGGCATCCACTTTTAATCGCAAAAAGTATTTTCCGCTCACCAATTCCGAATCAACCGACTTGACATCAGCTTCTTTTTTGGATGCCTTTTCCTTGGAAAACACAGCATCTGTCATGTCTGATTCCGAAAGACTTTGCGGTTTTTTCTTGTGAGACAATACAGCGGATTGGATGTCTTTGATCAACTGTTCTTGACCTTTCGCGTATAACGCTGTGCCCATTGGCGTGCTAACGGCATTTGGCACACTCGCTGATGCCGTCATCGATTTTTCTTCAATGCGTTCTTCTGAGGGTGAAATCGCAGAGTAATTATCTGAAGGATCTGGTGGTTCAACAGGATCATTGTCTGAGGCGGAAACGGATACTTCCTCCATCGTTACTATGTCGTAATGTGCCACTTCACTTGTGGAGTTCTTTTGTTCGACAATGGCGCCGTTGCCGTCTGAAAGAGGGTTGTCCTTGGATGCATTTAACGTAGGTTCATCACGCCTCTCATCCTTTTCGGCCGTTTTGTTTTCTGCCATCAATCCTTTTTCAGGTGTCTGTAAATTTAGCCACCAAAAGGCGAGTACAAAAACTGCAGCGATGCCAGAAATACTGGACCAGAACAATGGCGTTTTGTACCATGGAACAACGGATTTTTTAGTTCCGGTTTCAAATAAATGATCCAAATGGGCTTTCACCTTTGGGTCTGGAGCCAAGTCGTCGTCTTCTTGTCCCAATTCAATGACTTGGAAAAACAAGTTTCTGAGTTGATCATATTCTGCCTGATCCTTGACGTGTTGCAGGACAAAGGTCTTTTCTTCGGGAAGCAATTCCTCGAATGATTTTTGAATCATCAAGGTTTCAAAATCTTCGCTGATGTAATTTTTATTGTCCATGATTACGCGATAAAGGTGAATAACAGGATGCCCAAAATTTCCTTGAATACAGCGAGTTCTTTTTGAAAATCTTTGAGGATGTAAAAGATTCTTGACTTAACCGTTCCCTCGCTCACAGCCATGGCTGCGGCAATCTCTGGGACACTCAATTCTTGAAAGAACCGCAATTCAATCGTCTCTTTTTTCACAGGATCCAATGCTTGGATCAATTGCTTGAGTTTGATCTTGAATTGAGCCAAATCCAAGCTTTCCGCGCGATCCATATCTTGCTGGGTTTCTACTTTCATCACCGCTTTTTGACGAACTTCCGCTTTGGCGTATTCGTTCTTGCACATGTTGTTGGCCATGCTATACACCCAGGTCTTGAATGGTCGACTGGTATCAAATTGACCGGCGTGGGTAATGACCTTGGTAAACAGATCTTGTGTAAAATCATTGGCTTGCGCTTTGTTTTTCCAGAGCATGCGGTAGAAATAGCCAAACACTGGTTTGGAGTAACGGGCGTATAGGACTTCAAATGCGCGGTGTTCTTTTTGCGCAATGGCCTCCATGAGCCGCTCATCGGTCCACAAGTGGTATTGTTGTAGTGATTTGAGATTCATTGTGGTGCTGTACAAGTATTAAGAAGGAGCGTTCAATTCATTTGAGAATTCATGATGCAGGGTCATCAGTTCCATGGTCAACATGGCACTGGCTCCCCAAAGAAAATGATCGTTCAAGACAATGCCTTTGATGGGGCGGGTTTCGTCAAAGGCTTTTAAATAATGGTCTTTGATCATGATGTTTTCCGGGGCAATTTTTTGTTGATCAATCCAAAAAACATGGTCCACTTCATGGGTGGTGGAGAAATTTTCTATTTTGTCTTGAAGTACAAAAACATGTGGGTAGACAATCATGTGACTTGGCGGAATAAAAACAGGGGAAAGTTGTCCAATGCATTGGTCGGATTGCAGTTCAATCCCAATTTCCTCCAACGTCTCTCTGCAGGCGCAGCCCAAGGCGTCTTCTCCGTTTTCTATTTTTCCACCAGGAAAAGCCACTTGGCTACCGTGTATGCCGAAGGGACTTCGGACGATGTAAAGCAGCTCAAAGTGCAAATCTGAAACGGGTTGAAGAATCATGGCTACTGCAGATGCACGGGGCGGGGGATCCAATATGAGTCCTTCTGCGACGCTATTTCTGGGATAGGACCAAATCTGCGCATGGGCAGAAGGTCCCGGTAATTCTCGGGTTAAACGTTCCTGAAGCCAATGGATAAACACACAGCGAAGCTAAAAATTTATGCGCATAAATCCGCATAATTTATGCGAATGAAGGGTAGGGAAGTGCTTGTACCTTTGCATTATGTCTTTGTGGGTATTGGATCCAAAGGAACTCTGGTTCCCGTACAAAAATGAAATGGATGGCGATCGGGTTGCGATTGGCGGAGATCTTCATTGGGTGCGCGTGCTAAAGGGTTTCGAAAAAGGGTGTTACCTCAATTATGCCGAAGGAGAGGACATTCAGTGGTATTCACCAGAACAGAGAGCCGTCATTTTCCCCCATTTACAAAAGAAGTTCGATGATTGGGAGGCCCCTGCGGGATGGTCGTTTCAGTGGGATCAGCATTTTGAAGCGGTCATGATGGGCTGTGCTCGACCCCACGAAGAAAAGCCGTGGTTGCATGCTGAAGTGCAATCGGTATATCTTCAATTGCACCAACATGGCTATGCCCATGCATTATCGGTTTTGCACAATGGTGAATTGGTGGGGGGATTGATGGGCGTTGCGGTGGGAAGGGTTTTTTTCGGAATGTCCATGTACCATGAGGAGAGCAATGCCTCCAAGTTCGCTTTGGAGTATTTGATTCATTTTTTGAAGGAGAAAAAATGGAAGGTGTTGGATGTGCAGAAACTGACGCCATTTCTGTCCAAGATGGGTGCGGTGGAGATTCAGCGGGATCGGTTTTTGGATTTGCTTAAAGAGCAAATGAAATTTAGAACGGTGTTGGGTGATTGGTCAGCAGACCGAAGTTGGCGGCAAAAAGATCCCTACCCATTGTCCGCCGCGTGGCCCAGGGGATTTAATCTGCAAGACCCCTGTCCATTTCTCGTTTGAGGTCTTTGGATTTGGCGTCTTCCCGTTTGTCCCCAATGTTTTTTCCTTTCGCGATGGCGATTTCCATCTTGGCCCAACCTTTTTCGTTGATGAACAATTTAACTGGAACGATGGTCACGCCGGTATCTTTTAGTTTGCGCGACATTTTGAGAATCTCGGTTTCATTCAGCAGAAGCTTGCGCTCTCTGCGGTCAGCGATTTTGATATACCCCGCATTGGAGTAGGGCGCAATGTACATGTTAAAAACAAAAACTTCGCCTTTGATGATTCTGCAATAGGCTTCGGCGATGTTGGCCTTTCCCGCGCGGATGCTTTTGATTTCAGGGCCAAACAAAACAATCCCCGCTACAAAATGATCGGTGAGGTGATAGCGGAAATGCGCTTTTTTGTTTTGTATAACAACAGCCATGATGCAAAGATAAGGGTGTATTTCTGATTGCGTGGTGAATTGCGTAAAAAAGGGATGAGGCCATGAAGGAATGAACGGTAGGGGCGAATTGATATTCGCCCATAATAAACAGGTTTGACCGGTAGGGGCGAATTGATATTCGCCCGTAATGAACAGGGATGATTGGCAGGGGCGAATTGATATTCACCCAAAATGAACAGGGATGATTGGTAGGGGCGAATTGATATTCGCCCAAAAATTCAGATGAAGAGACAATTAAAAATTCATTTTCATTCCCATTCTCTTTTTCATTCTGAAATTTAGCCAGTTCTGTAGGCGTCATCTCCCCTCCTGCCACGCAGTGGAAAGG